>NZ_JBSXNL010000066.1:0-28120 GCF_056857615.1 Galbibacter sp. L-19 | reverse complement strand
TTTTACAATCCAATTCTTTTAAAACCTTGAGGATTTTGTCGTAATTTGCTTGAAAGTTGTGCATATAAATTATAGTGTGGTTACTACAATTTACTGCATTTTAGCAGTTTGCACAACTTTTTCTAAATGCACAACGGGTTTTAGTAATAAAAATCCCTCTATGAAGGTTTCACACTTTCTAACTATCTGCTATCTTCGTATTCATGAACCCGAGTATTTTACAAACACCTATAGACTATTTAAAGGGAGTTGGTCCTAATCGAGCCGACTTACTTCGTACAGAACTCGGCGTACACACCTATCAAGACCTTATTAATCTGTTTCCAAATAGATATATTGATAAGACACGGTATTATAAAATCAACGAATTGCAACGTAATAATGCCGATGTGCAGGTTATAGGAAAGATAACTAGCCTAAAAACTGTGGAACAAAAACGGGGGAAGCGTTTAGTAGCAACTTTTGTGGACGATACCGGTCAAATGGAATTGGTTTGGTTTAGAGGACATAAATGGATTCGGGAAAGCATAAAAATAAATCAGCCATATGTTATTTTCGGAAAAACAAATTGGTTTAACGGGTTTTCTATGCCACATCCAGAAATGGAATTGTTGGAAGAACATGAAAAAAGCCTACGTACCGCAATGCAACCTGTATATCCTTCCACAGAAAAGCTTACAAATAAAGGAATTACCAATAAAGTAATTAATAAAATAATGCAACAGCTTTTTGTGGAAACAAAAGCACGCTTTTTTGACACCCTTTCTGCGGAATTATTAGACGAATTAAAGCTTATTTCTAAAAGTAAAGCACTATTTAATATTCATTTTCCTCAGAGTCAAGAATTATTAGCTAAAGCCCAATATAGATTAAAATTCGAAGAACTTTTTTATATTCAATTACAACTCATCTCTAAAAACCTAACTCGAAAAAATAAAATAAAAGGGTTCAATTTTGACCAGGTAGGAACTTTATTTAATACTTTTTATGCAGAGCACCTTCCTTTTAAATTAACAAATGCACAAAAACGTGTAATTAAAGAAATTAGAAACGATTTAGGAAGTAATGCACAAATGAACCGTTTATTGCAAGGAGATGTGGGTTCTGGAAAAACAATTGTAGCACTTATGTCGATGCTTTTAGCTATTGATAACGGCTTCCAAGCATGTCTTGTTGCTCCTACTGAAATTCTTTCACAGCAACATTACAACGGGATTCTAGAGCTTGTTAAGCCATTAAATATAAAGGTGAAACTATTAACAGGATCATCTAAAAGCTCTGAAAGAAAAGAAATTCATGAAGCATTAGAAAACGGAGAACTCCAAATACTTATTGGTACCCATGCAATTTTGGAAGATAAGGTTCTTTTTAAAAATTTGGGACTCGCTATTATAGATGAGCAACACCGTTTTGGAGTAGCTCAACGTGCCAAATTATGGCGTAAAAATAATATTCCGCCTCACATATTGGTTATGACGGCCACCCCCATCCCACGTACGCTAGCAATGAGTTTATACGGAGATCTAGATATTTCTGTTATTGATGAACTCCCTCCTGGTAGAAAAGCAATCAAAACAGTACATCGGTATGATAGTAACCGATTAAAAGTATTTCGTTTTATAAAAGATGAAATTGAAAAAGGACGACAAATTTATGTGGTCTATCCGCTTATTCAGGAGTCAGAAAAATTAGATTATAAAGATTTAATGGATGGTTACGAGAGTATTGTTAGAGAATTTCCGCAGCCAACATATCAAATTTCTATAGTACACGGACAAATGAAGCCTGCTGATAAAGACTATGAAATGGAACGTTTTGTTAATGGAGATACCCAAATTATGGTTGCAACAACAGTGATTGAAGTTGGGGTAAATGTACCAAATGCCTCCGTAATGATTATAGAAAGTGCTGAGCGCTTTGGACTCTCTCAACTCCATCAATTACGTGGACGTGTAGGACGTGGTGCAGAACAGAGCTTTTGTATTTTAATGACTGGACATAAACTTTCTAACGATTCTAAAACCCGTCTGGAAACAATGACACGTACTAATGATGGATTTGAAATAGCAGAAGTTGACCTTAAACTACGCGGACCGGGAGATCTTATGGGAACACAACAAAGCGGGGTTCTTAATTTAAAAATTGCAGATATAATTAAGGATAACGAAATATTAAAATCGGCTCGCTATTATGCCTTACGGATTTTAAAAGAAGACTCGAGCCTAGCAATGGAAAAGAACAAAATAATTAGGTATACCTATCAAATGTTGATTAAACATAAAAATATCTGGAATTATATTAGTTAGCAGGAATAGGCACTATAAAACTGTTGGCGGTTAATTATTTTCAGTCATTAATGTCCGAATAAAATACAAGACCGCTTGGCTGTAAGAGAAAAGAACAAAGACTAAACCTGAACTATTACAAAATGAGTAGTTTAAAGAAACAACATTACCAACTCCTCTTTTTATTCATTTTTCTTGATAGTAAGGGGGGCTATTTTGAAAACCTCATTTTAAGCCTTGGTATAAGTGGAGTACAATAAATCCCGTTAACTTTTATCGGACAACAATAATTTTTCAGTATAAAAATAAAAGTAATAGCATTTATTATATTATTTGAGCTATTTGATATGTTTTCCACATCATAATTAAACGATTATAAATAAATAGCCATTCAGAAAAAAGAAAAACTAATGAGGGGTTCTTATTACACTGCGGATTATTATCTTTGCACCTCAAAATAAATAAAAGTAGCAAGTGAAAATTTCATACAACTGGTTAAAGCAATTTATTCAACTTGATTGGGAATCTGAGAAAACAGCAGAACTTTTAACCGATTTAGGTTTAGAAGTTGAAGGAGAAGAAACTTTCGAATCGGTAAAAGGAGGATTAAAAGGAATTGTAGTTGGACATGTTTTAGAGTGTGAGCAACACCCAAATGCAGACAGACTAAAGTTAACAAAAGTTGATATTGGAACAGGAGAACCTTTACAAATTGTATGTGGTGCTCCAAATGTTGCCAAAGGTCAAAAAGTACCCGTAGCTACTATTGGTACTACTTTATATGATGATAAAGGAGAGCCTTGGGAGATTAAAAAAGGTAAAATTCGTGGAGAAGCTTCCTATGGGATGATTTGTGCAGAAGACGAGCTTGGTTTAGGTAAAAGTCACGACGGAATTTTGGTGCTTGATGATGCGTTAGAACCTGGAACGCTATGTGCCGATTTATTTAAGATTGAAAACGATACTGTCTTTGAAATCGGATTAACACCAAATCGTGCAGATGCGATGAGTCATCATGGAGTAGCAAGAGATTTAAAAGCTGGTTTACTTCAAAAAGATATTAACCTTGAACTCATTACACCTTCTGTAAGTAGTTTCCATGTGGATAACCGTACGCTTAGAATGGAGGTTGACGTAAAAAATAAAGAACTTTGTCCACGTTACTGCGGAGTTACTATTTCTGGAATAAAAGTACAATCGTCGCCAGATTGGTTACAAAATAGATTAAAAGCCATTGGTCTAACTCCAAAAAATAATATTGTAGATATTACCAATTACGTATTACACGAATTAGGACAACCGCTACATGCTTTTGACGCTAATAAGATAAATGGTAATAAAATTATAGTTCAAACCTTAGAAAAAGGCACAAAATTTACAACTTTAGATGAAGTAGAAAGAGAACTTCATGAAGATGACCTTATGATTTGTGATGCTGAAAAACCTCTTTGTATAGCAGGTGTTTTTGGAGGGGAGAATTCTGGAGTTACAGAAAATACTACAAATATTTTCCTTGAAAGTGCTTATTTCAATCCTGTTTCTGTAAGAAAAACAGCAAAAAGACATGGTTTAAATACAGATGCTTCTTTTAGATTTGAAAGAGGTATTGACATTAACACTACAAAATATGCTCTTTTAAGAGCTGCATTATTGATTAAAGAAATTGCAGGAGGTATTATTTCTAGTGATGCTGAAGATTTTTATCCAAAGAAATTTGAAGATTTTCAAGTATTCCTAACTTTCGAAAAGGTAAATAGTTTAATAGGACAGAATATTCCAACAGACACTATTAAATCAATTTTAAGTTCCCTAGAAATTAAAATCAACAATGTTACGGAAACTGGAATTGGACTTACTATTCCTTCGTATCGTGTGGATGTGCAGCGAGAAGTAGATGTAATAGAAGAAATTCTTCGTGTGTATGGATACAATAATATAGAATTTACAACTAAACTGAATGCTTCTATTGCTAGCACTTCTAAATTTGAAGATTATAAACTTCAAAATATAATAGGAAATCAATTAGCAGCTTTAGGTTTTTTTGAAATTTTAGCTAACTCCTTAACTACCCCTAAATATATGGAGTTAAGCCAGGATAATAAATCGGAATTTAATGTAACAATGCTAAACCCTTTAAGCAACGATTTATCGGTTATGCGCCAATCAATGCTTTTTAGTGGTTTAGAAGCTTTAAGTTATAATATAAACCGTAAAAGTGCCGATCTTAAATTTTTTGAATTCGGAAAAACATACCACAGTTTTGAAAGTGGTAGAATTGAAAATAAACATTTGAGCCTTTTAATTACTGGAGATCAGCATTCGGAAAGCTGGCGAGTTCAAAATGGGAAAAGCGATTTCTTCTTTTTAAAAGGAGTTATTAATAATGTATTGGAGCGTTTAGGATTGCCTACGCCAAAATCTGAACCTGTAACTTCGGATGTTTTTTCTGAAGGATTAAATTACAAGCTAAAGAAGAGAAAACTTGTTTCTTTTGGTATTGTAAACCACAAAATATTGAAGCATTTTGATATTAAACAGGAGGTTTTATATGCAGATTTTGAATGGGACGCTATTATTGACCTAGCAAAAGAGCAAAATATTTCTTTTGCTGAAATTTCTAAATATCAAGAAGTAAGAAGAGATTTAGCTCTGTTAGTAGACAAGCAAACTAGCTTTGAAGAGATTTACAACCTTGCTAAAAATAGTGAGAAAAAACTTCTAAAAGATATTAATTTATTTGATGTTTATGAAGGAGATAAAATTCCTGAAGGTAAAAAATCCTATGCGGTAAGTTTTACGCTTCAAGATGATAGTAAAACCTTAACAGACAAACAAATTGATAAAGTAATGAAGAAACTTCAAGGAAGTTTTGAATATCAATTAGGAGCTACTTTAAGGTAACAACATCTCAACTATAAATAACAAAAGACTGTCTATAAAGGCAGTCTTTTGTTATTTATAGCGTTTTACACCCAAAATCTCAAGGGTTTTTATCGGTTACCCAGTTCAACCATAATTCTTCAATACAGTTATAAAACTTAGCATCTCTAGGTTTAAAATTATAATTTGCTAAGCTTTTAAAAGAAAATTATAATTCATCTAATAAATAAAATAACTATAACTTCTTGAAATTAATTTTTAAAGTTCTCTAATCCCGATTTAAGCCACTCATAATACGCAATAGCTTCGGTATATTGTTGTGGTCCATTTAACAGTTCAAAATCTGGAGACATTAAAATATAGTATGGTTGTGAAGCGGTTTTAAAATTGATAGCTTGGAAAGTAGCCCACTTATCCCCTATTGTTTTTATAGACTTAACGCGACCATTATCCATTTTGTAATTAAACTGTAGATCTTCCGGTAAATCTTTCCTGTCGTCTACATATAAGGATATCAAAACGTACTCTTCATTCAAAATAGAAAATATCTCTGGTTCACTCCATACATTTTCTTCCATTTTACGACAATTTACACAAGCCCATCCTGTAAAATCTAATAAAATAGGTTTATTATTTTCCCTGGCATATTCCAAGCCTTCTTCAAAGTCTTTAAAGCAAGTAAGTCCAAGCGGACAATCACTTTCTTGTGGGTAGATACTATAAAATACCGGTGGTGGAAATCCGCTTAATAATTTTAAGTTAGACTCATTAGATTTCTGTAACCCTGGAATTAAATAAACAACAAAACCTATAATTGCTACTCCAAAAGCACCTCTGTAAAAGCTTAATTTTTTCTTAGGTCCATCATGAGGAAAACGTATTATCCCAAACACATATAACGTCATTAGAATCCCTATAACAATCCAAATACCAATAAATATTTCTCTCTTTAAGATTCCCCAATGCTCTACCAGATCGGCATTTGATAAAAATTTAAATGCTAATGCCAACTCTAAAAATCCGAGAATAACTTTGGTTGTTGTCATCCAGCCTCCAGATTTCGGCAACGATTTAAGCATATTAGGAAACAAAGCAAATAATGCAAAAGGCAGTGCTAAAGCCGCTCCAAACCCTGTCATTCCTACGGTTAGTTGCATTGCACCACCATCGTTAGATAGTGAACCTGCTAATAAAGAACCTAAAATAGGTCCTGTGCAAGAAAAAGAAACAATAGCTAGTGTTAATGCCATAAAAAAGATTCCAATAATCCCTCCTGAGCTAGAGGCAGAATCCATTTTATTTCCCCATGAAGATGGTAGCGTAAGCTCATAATAACCAAAAAATGAAAAAGCAAAAAACACGAAGATGACAAAGAATATAACATTAAGCCAAACATTGGTTGAGATATTATTGAGTATTTCTGGTGCTATGGAATCTAAAAAATGAAAAGGAACACTCAACGCCATATAAATTCCTATGATAAAAACACCATAAAGAATGGCATTAGAAATACCTTTTTTCTTGTTACTTGTTTGTTTGGTAAAAAACGAAACCGTTAAAGGAATCATTGGAAAAACACAAGGAGTAAGTAATGCAATAAGTCCTCCCAAAAAGCCTAAAATAAATAAGCTAGATAAATCTCGTTCTTTACTTACATCACTCCCATGAACATCTTTTAATAAATCTGTATTCTTTAATGGTAGCGCTAAATCTTCTGCAAGATTGATACTTTTGGAGTCTACTTCTTTAGTCCCAAAATCAACTTTACTTCCATCTAAAGAAAACCCTAAATCTGCATCATTAAAAATACAGCGCTGATCGTCGCAGGCTTGATATTCTACGGAACCAACAATACTATTAACAGTTGGGTTTGTAATTTTTACCCGTTGTTTAAATGTAACTTCTTCAGCAAAATATGACAATTCTTCTCCAAAAATCTGATCCAATTCTGTAATAGGTTCCTCCTCTTCTACATCCTCTATTAATTCATAATTACCTCCAGCATCTTTGAAAGAAAATGTAGTAGGAATAATAGAAGCTTCTTCCCCCAAAGGCTGATTTTGAGCGTACAAATGCCAATGCTCTTCAATAGTAGCTTTTATAACTAATTCATATTCTGAGTCAGAAACTTTTTCTACAGAAGTATCCCATTTTACAGGATTTTGAGCTTGAATTAAAGTAGTAACTAATAGAAAAAGTGCAACAAGTAAATTACGCATCTATAAAATGTATTTTTAAAATTTTCTCTGTTCTTTCGGTTACTTTAAATCGATTATCAGCACGTTTGCCTACAACCCAAATTATAGTGTTCTCACTATCACAAAGCAACCATTGATTTTCTTTTGAAATAAGCGAATACTTTTCGTCTTTAAAAAACTTACTCAATTTCTTCTTACCTTCCATTCCAAAAGGGTAAAAATAGTCACCATTTTCCCATTTTCTAAGCTTTAAAGGAAACTTTAACTTTTCTCTATCTACGTAGATTGTATGTTGGTCTTCCTCTTTTATTCTTCCTACTAAATCGATAGATAATTTGATAGGCGCAACCACACTAGCTTGCTCTTTATTTATAAAAAAATGAGAAGGATTTACATTATCAATTAATGGTGTAATAATTATTTCATCTCGATTCTTAATTAACCGATGGGTATCAGAAAAAAGCTGCTTTCCACTTTGCGATTCTGTAATAGAAACTAAATCTGAAGGTTCTTTAAATCCATAATCCTTGAAAAGATAATATAAATACGTTTCTTTAGGCAATAACTTTTCTAAGGCAGAAATAGGAACTACAACCTCGTCTCCTCTTTTATTAAAAACATCCAATCGTAATATATCGATATGATTATTTAATATCTCAGAAGCGCCTTTTAAGTGATTTTTCGTGTTTTCAAAACTCTTTAAAATTCCAGGATTTATTTCTTTTAACTTCGGAATTAAATCGTGTCTGAATTTATTTCTTAAATATTTTGTTTCAGCATTACTACTATCTTCCCGCCACTTAATATTTTGTTGTAAAGCATATTGAAAAATATCATCTCTCGAAAAAGGCAATAACGGGCGGACAATAAAGTCATTTATTTCTGGAATCCCAGTTAAACCATCGATACCTGTTCCTCGTGAAAAATTAATCAGAAAAGTTTCCAAATTATCGTCTGCATGATGAGCAGTTAACAAATACTCAAAGCTTAGAATTTCTTTTTGCGCTTTAAACCATTGATATCTTAACTCACGAGCAGCAATTTGTGTAGAAACCTTATGTTTTTTTGCATAGTCATCAGTATCAAACAAAACACTATAAAAAGGAATTTTAAGCATTTCTGTTTGCTGCTGAAGGAATATTTCATCCTCATTACTAGCCGCTCCTCTTAATTGAAAATTACAATGCAAAACTTCTATATTTATCTGCAATTGATGACACAAATACGTAAGCACCATACTATCAATCCCCCCACTAGATGCTATTGCAACTTTGGAAGTTAATAGATATGGAAAATGTTTTGTAATATGCGTTTTAAAATTATCTAGCATTTAGCAAAGGTAGTTAAAGCCAATTTTAAAAGAAGATTTTTAAATAATTTCTTGAGATATCTATTTTTTATTTTGTTCTATCCATTTTGAAGCAATTGGCCATACTTCTTCTGCAGCATTTCTTGACAAGAAGATACTGCTATGATTATAATTTTCTTTAAATCCACTTGATTTTGAACAAATAATAAATTTGTTTTTTTTATTATTAAACTCATTAAAAAATTTCTCACAGCCTTTTTGAGAAGCAATAAAATTATCTCCCTCTGCACAAATGGATAAAACAGGAACTCTTATTAATTTCATCAAATTAAGATAATCAACATTTGTCCTTCCTATAAATTCTACATTACAGCGTATTTAATACAGGTTTAAATCGCTATTCTTTAACCGAAGTATATATCAATTGCCCATCTAGCCAATTAACAATTGTAGCAAAAACATCTTCTCTGTCTAAATCGTTGTGAAGCTCGTGGTAGCCTCCTTTGTATAGTTTTAAAGTAATAAAATCGGATTGTTTAGCAAAGGCTTTACTTGCCCAGTGACTCGTAATATAATCTCCTGTTCCATGTAATAATAGCAAGGGCACTGCTAATTCTTTAGGATTATTAAGCACCCATTCTCCCCTTTTTATAAACGGTATTGAAAAATTTGGACTTATACGATTGTGAACTAATGGATCGTCATTATATTTTTCTACCTCCCTTTCGTCTCTAGAAATATACTTAGACTCAATACCACTGGGTAATGTTATAAAAGGTAAAATGTAATAAAATAACTTCCCAGCACTTAATTTCCATGAAGGTGGATCGAAAGCCATGCGTAAAAAAGGACTTGTAGTTATTACGCCTTGAATTTCATGCTTCCGTTTCATTGCATAATTTAAAACTACATTCCCTCCCATACTATGTCCATATAAAAAAGTAGGAAGACTAGAAAAGTTTTCTTCTTTGTGCTCAGAAACTGCATCGATAGTATCTAGAACTGCTTTATAACTTGGGCAATGCCCTCTCTTTCCTTCGGAATGTCCATGACCAAAATGGTCAAAACTATAAACTACATATCCAGCATGTACTAATTCCGGAATAACAGAGCCAGTATACCTACCGCTATGTTCGCCCATTCCATGAACTAAAATAACCACAGCTTTGGTTTGTTCTCCGTGCCAATATTGACCAAACAAACGCTTATTGTGACAATAAAAGTCGAAACCTTGATGTTGCATAAAAGATTAAGGGGTAATGGTTAGTTACCCCCTAAAATCGTAAATTGTAATGAAATACGCTATTATTGTGAGTATTATTTTTTCAAAGGATGTGCTTTTACTCCTTCATTTGTAATCTTCACAGGAAGAATATGTCCGTTTTTATCAAACTCCATAACTTCAATACAAGTTTCTCGAGAATCTCTTCCTTTTTCAGACATCGGGCGTCTGTGATAAACAATATAATAAGTGTCTTCATTCGGAACTTTTATTACAGAATGATGCCCTGCTCCGTTAGCAATTTCAGGATCTTGCTCAAGAATTTTATCCAGTCTTTTAAAAGGTCCCATTGGAGAATCTGCAATAGCATAGGCTACACTATAATCTGGACCAGTCCATCCTCCTTCAGACCACATAAAATAATATTTCCCATCTTTAATAAACATAAAAGGGCCTTCTACATACCCCTCTGGAGTTATTTCTTTAAAAATAGTCCCGTCTTCATAAGGCACAAAACCAGTAAAATCATCATTTAATTTAGCTATATTACAATGCTTCCAACCTCCATAGATTAAATAATATTGATCGTCTTTATCATGAAAAACAAATTGATCTATTGGCTGCGCTCCATTATGGAATTTTCCTATTAATGGTTTTCCTAATAAATCTTTATAAGGACCTTCAGGCTTATCTGCAACTGCAACCCCTATTCCACCTTCTTCATCATCATTCTGAATATCGTTAGCCCCAAAGAAGAGAAAGTATTTGTTATCCTTTTCTATTATAGATGGTGCCCAAACAGCTTTTTTTGCCCATTTTACAGCACTTGTATCTAAAACTTTTTCGTGTTTTGTCCAATTTACCAAATCGGGAGAAGAAAATGCATCAAAAAACACTTGGTCCTCATAAAGTGCTGAGTATGTAGGAAAAATCCAATATTCATCATTAAAAATAATTCCTTCTGGATCGGCATACCAACCAGGAAATACTGGATTGTTATTTTGGGCGGTTAAGGTGATTGTTACCATAGTGAATAAAGAAAAAAGTATTTTTTTCATTAGTAAAACGATTTAGTTAGCTACTTGTACTTAATCATATAAATACAAATACTTGGTTAATAGTTGTTTATTATTCCAGTGCTTTTCGCATTGCTTTAGCTTTAACTAAGCATTCTTCAAACTCAAGTTCTGGCTTAGACTTTGCTGTTATAGCACTTCCTGCGGAGAAAGATACATATCTTTTTTTATAATTGTAAAAAATACTTCTAATAATTACATTAAAGTCGAAATCGCCATTTGGAGCAAAATAACCAACGGCTCCACTGTACAATCCTCGTTTAGTTTCTTCTAATTTTTCAATAATCTTCATTGCAGAAAGTTTAGGAGCTCCCGTCATACTTCCCATCGGGAAAGCAACTTTTATAATATCTACAGGATGCGTTGTAGGAGCAACTTCAGCTTTAATGGTAGAAATCATTTGATGTACTTGCATAAAGGTATAAACCTTACATAATTCCTCTACCGTTACACTTCCTTTTAGTGCAACACGAGATAAATCGTTACGCACCAAATCTACAATCATTACATTTTCAGAACGCTCTTTGCTGTCGTTTTCCAAAGAAGATACTAATAAAGCGTCTTCTTCTTTATTTTCTGCTCTTCTTGCAGTTCCTTTTATAGGCTGCGATATAATTTGAGTTCCTTCTTTTCTAATATACCTCTCTGGAGATGCGGAGAGCAAGAATTTATCATCATGTTTTAAAAAGGTAGCAAAAGGAGGTTTGGAAATTTCATTTAAATTATAAAATGTTTTAATGGGGTTTATGGCAGTGTTCTCAATATAAAACTCCTGACAAAAATTAGCTTCATAAATATCTCCTCGATGAATATGAGCAAGCATCGTTTTTACTTTTTCGAGGTATTCTTCTTTTGGAATACGATGTTTAATAAGAAGGTCTTTTTTTTCCTCTAAAATCTCTTCTGCTGAAGTATTTTTAAGAATTTGCTGATAATCTTCTTCAATTTCATCGTCAATCATCCCTAAATAATGAAACTCTAAAACATTTCCCTTCAGAAATAATAAACGTTTAGGTTGAAAAAAATATAAATCGGGAAATTCCAAGCCATCAAAATTATTGGAGGCTAAGTTTTCAAGGTCATTCTTTAAATCATACGTAAGATAACCAAAAATCCAATCCTCGGTAACCGATTGATATTCTTTTAAATCCTCAAAAGCAGCATGATAATCTGTTTTAATGGAAGTAAAAGCTTCTACTGCCAACACAGCTTCATAACTACTGTGATTTTGTTTATAAAAGTTGCTATCTAGCCAAACCACTTCCTCAAAAGAAGAAGCCCAAGAAAGAAGATTTCTTTTAAACAGTTCAATATCGTGTATATTAAATTGTTTAATAGTTCTATTCATATATAAATAGGAGTTTTTTATTTAATAGATTCATCTTATCTTAACTTTTTCTATTACCCACAAAATAGTCATTTTACCCTCTAATTTTGTATTTTCATCAAACCGTAACACTGCTATGCTTTTTCAAAAATACTTCAATCAACTACCTCGGGGCAAGCCCACAAGGTATTCAAAGGAAACAAATTTAATTCATTTCGACGCAGAGCCCTTCGGTAAACTCAGCACAGGCTCTGGGGAATTAGACCCTCTATGAGGGATTAAAGAATAAAAGCACTATGTATCGCTCAAACACAAAAAGTCAAGATAAATTCAATGTTACAAATTTAACAAACTATAGGGTTTTTAATCTAATTATTATTCATAATATTGTATTATAATTCTAAGCAAAAGAACGAATACTTGCGAAATGCAAAAAGTAATTAAAAAAATACAAACCATCTTAAGAGCGTTGTTTACTACAACTACTCCTTCTTATGTATTGGTTCCTGTACGCCACGTTCGCTTTCCTCGTCGTCGCCCGTAAGGGTGTTACGATTTTATGGAGTTAGGTGTGTCCAACTCCCCTCTTAAAAACAAATCATTTTTCAATATTATTAATTTTTAATTCAGTAATTGAATGCAAATACTTATTGCAAACGATACGCACATACCATATGCACAGACAATCTGTGATACCATTGATGAGTCCGCTAGACAGCGTGGCACTGGTATTGCAAAACGTACTCCTGAGTATATAACAACCAAAATTCAGAATGGTAATGCGGTAATTGCTTTGGAAGGTAATGAATTCGCTGGATTTTGCTACATTGAAACATGGGGCCATGGAAAATTTGTAGCCAATTCAGGGCTAATTGTTCATCCAGATTTTAGAGGTCAAGGTTTGGCTACTAAAATTAAAAATAAAGTTTTTGAACATAGTAGAACTAAATTTCCAGATGCTAAAATCTTTGGTATTACTACAGGTTTGGCAGTCATGAAAATTAACTACGACCTTGGTTATGAACCCGTAACATTCTCAGAATTAACAGACGATCCTAGCTTTTGGAATGGCTGTAAAACATGTAAAAACTTCGATATTCTTACTAGAAACGAAGGGAAAATGTGCTTATGTACTGGAATGTTATACGATCCTGTTGAAAAAGAACAGAAAAAACAGAAACATAAATACGATTCTAAAGTATTTACCCGATTAAAAAGTATTAAACAGACGTTGTTTCTTAAAAAAGAAAAAGATAATAAAAAATAAAACCTACGGAATAGCAACCGAAGAAAATAAAAATAAAGAATGAAAAAATTAGTATTAGCATACAGTGGAGGGTTAGACACCTCGTATTGCGCAAAACATCTATCTGAAAATGGTTACGAAGTACACGCTGTAAGTGTTAACACAGGAGGATTCTCTAAAGAAGAAATTAAAAACATAGAACAGAAAGCTCTAGCGCTTGGTGCTAGTAGTTATACCTCTTTAGATGCCGTACAAACTTTTTATGATAAGGTTGTAAAATATCTTATCTACGGAAATGTACTAAAAAACAATACATACCCGCTTTCTGTTAGTGCAGAAAGAATTGTTCAAGCTATTGAAATTGTAAATTTTGCTAAAGAAAATAAAGCACAATATATTGCCCACGGAAGTACAGGTGCAGGGAACGACCAAGTTCGTTTTGATATGATTTTTCAAATTCTAGCTCCAGAAATAGAGATTATTACTCCTATTAGAGATAATAAACTTTCTAGACAGGAAGAAATTGATTTCTTAAAATCTAAAGGCGTAAATATGGAGTGGGAAAAAGCCAAATACTCCATAAATAAAGGACTTTGGGGAACCAGTGTTGGAGGTGATGAAACGCTTACTTCTCACCTATCACTTCCTAACGAAGCTTACCCGAGTCAGTTAGAAAACATGGGGAGTCAAAAAATTAAATTAAGTTTTACCAAAGGAGAATTAACAGCAATTGATGGTAAGAAAGACAAAGCCATCAACCTAATTGAAAAGCTTGATAAAATTGCTTCCTCATTTGCAATAGGTAGAGATATCCACGTAGGAGATACTATTATTGGAATTAAAGGAAGAGTAGGTTTTGAAGCTGCTGCTCCTATGGTTATTATCAAAGCTCACCATACCCTAGAAAAGCACGTGCTTACTAAATGGCAACAACAACATAAAGATTATTTGGCAAATTGGTACGGAATGTTACTTCATGAAGGGAATTATTTAGATGAAGTAATGAGAAATATCGAAGCCTTTTTAACCGATGCTCAAAAAAATGTTACTGGAGATGTTTGGGTAACATTATTTCCATATAGATTTTTTGTTGACGGAATAAAATCTGACCACGATTTGATGAATGCCAAATTTGGAAGCTATGGAGAGATGAACAAGGGTTGGAGTGCAGATGAAGCAAAAGGATTTATTAAAATTAACGCTAACGCAGCCAAAATTCATCAAGCAGTAAATAATAAGTAGTTGAAAGTTGAAGGTTGAAAAGTTAAGGTTTTTGGGTTTTACAGCTAAACAGTTAGACAGATCAGCAATTAAACATTTCAACAGCTAAACAACTCATCATAATAATAAAAAAATGATTAAAGCAGGAATTATAGGAGGTTCGGGATATACTGGAGGAGAACTGATACGAATTTTAATAAATCACCCACAAGTAGAAATTGACTTTGTGTACAGCACCACTCGCGCTGAAAAACCAGTTACCGATGCACATGAAGACCTATTGGGGGCAACCGATTTAAAATTTACAGGAACTATCAACCCAAAAGTAGATGTCCTCTTTTTATGTCTTGGTCACGGAAATTCTAAAGCTTTTTTAGATACGCATACATTTTCAGACAACACTAAGGTTATTGATTTAAGTAATGATTTTAGACTGAAAAATGATGCAACTTACAATGGGAGAAAGTTTGTTTATGGCTTACCAGAATTACAAAAAGAAGCTATTAAGAATGCAAACAATATAGCAAATCCTGGATGCTTTGCAACAGCCATACAGCTTGCTTTGCTCCCATTGGCAAAAAATAACCTATTAACAGAAGATATTCATATCAATGCTGTTACTGGGAGTACTGGAGCTGGAGTATCTCCTTCTGCAACCTCACATTTTAGTTGGAGAAACAACAACATATCTTGGTACAAACCTTTTACACACCAACATTTAGGAGAGATCAATCAAAGCATTGTGAGTCTCCAAGACAACCAACCAAATATTTTTATGTTACCACAACGTGGGAATTTTACAAAAGGGATTTTTGTAACATCTTACCTTAAATTTGAAAATAGTTTGGAAGAAACTTGGAATTTATACGAGGATTTTTATGTTATAGATCCGTTCACACATTTATCGGAAAAGGAAGTTCACTTAAAACAGGTTATTAATACTAACAATTGTTTTATACATCTTCATAAGCACGAAGACGTGCTGCTAATCACTAGTGTCATAGATAATTTAATAAAAGGCGCCTCTGGACAGGCAGTACAAAACATGAACTTACTTTTCGGTTTTAATGAAAGTGACGGACTAAATTTAAAAGGAAGTTATTTCTAAAAACTAAAAACAAAACAAATGAAAGTTACCGTTATTGGATCAGGAAATCTAGGAAAATCAATCATTACCGGAATTGCATCCAGCGATTTATTTGATTCAAAGAACATCTTAGTAGCAGACAAATCAGATGAGAATCTGGAAATTATTAAAAAACAAGCTGGCGTATCTGTTACGTCCGACAATATTAAAGCAGTAAAAGAGTCTAAATGGGTAATACTTTGTATTCAGCCTAGAATTCTTAAAATTGTTCTTAATGAAATTAAAAATCACATTACAGATGATCAAATTTTAATTTCAACCGTTACAGGAGTTTCTATTAGCGAAATCAATGAAATTGTTCCAAACAATAAAGTGATTAGAGCTATGCCAAATACTGCTGCAGTAAAACTACAATCTATGTCGTTTATCTGTGCTGATAACATAGAGCATGAAGATGTACATTTTGTAGAAAAAATGTTTGGAACCATTGGTAAAACAATGATAATTGAAGAGCGTTTAATGCAAGCTGCAACTGTACTTGGAGCTAGTAGTACTGCTTTTTTCTTACGTTTCTTACGTGCATTAACACAAGGAGGTGTACAAATGGGATTCCACCCTCACGAAGCGCAAGAAATTTCAGCACAAGTAGCTATTGGTGCAGCAGCATTAATTGAAGATGGTACACATGCCGAAGTTGAAGTAGATAATGTAACTACACCAATGGGTTGTACTATTGAAGGATTAAATGCCATGGAGCATAACGGATTAAGTTCTGCAGTAATAAAAGGTATTATGGCAGCTTACAAAAGAATTAGTGATATTAATTAACCTTTGTATAACTGAAAGTTAAAACGAGTTCATTAACAAATTTTATAACATTACTTAAGAACAACGTTATATACTATCAGTTTTACAAAAAATACAAACTTTCAATACAATAAATGAAACTGTTTGATGTTTATCCATTATACAACGTTACTCCTGAGAAAGGAGAAGGCGTTTACGTTTACGATGAAAAAGGGCAAAAATATTTAGATCTTTACGGAGGTCATGCTGTTATTTCAATTGGTCATGCGCATCCTACTTATGTAGAACGAATTACCGAACAAGTAAACAAACTTGGCTTCTACTCCAACGCCATTCAAAATCCACTTCAAGTGGAATTGGCAGAAAAGTTAGGAAGGCTTTCTAATTGCGAGGAATACAATTTATTTCTTTGTAATTCTGGAGCAGAAGCCAATGAAAATGCATTAAAATTAGCCTCTTTTCACACCAATAAAAAGCGGGTTATAGCTTTTAAAAATGCATTTCATGGAAGAACATCTGCTGCAGTAGCAGCTACAGACAATGGAGCTATCAATGCTCCAATTAATAATCAGCACAGCGTCACAACATTCCTTCCTTTTAACCAACTTCACTCTTTAGATTATGAATTAGCGTTCGGTGACGTTTGTGCGGTTATTATAGAGCCTATTCAAGGTGTTGGAGGTTTAGACGAACCTACCACAGAATTTCTTCAAGGCGTTCAACAATTATGTAAAAAATATAATGTTGTTTTGATTTTAGATGAAATTCAATCTGGATATGGAAGAAGCGGAAAATTCTTCGCTTTCCAACATCATGACATAGAACCTGACATAATAACAGTTGCTAAAGGTATGGGAAATGGATTTCCAATTGGAGGCGTATTAATCCATCCTAGATTTGAAGCTAAGTATGGAATGCTGGGCACCACCTTTGGGGGCAATCATTTGGCATGTGCCGCTGCCCTTGCAGTTCTAGAGGTTATCGAAAATGAAAAATTGATTGATAATGTGAACGAAATTTCTGCTTATTTTATTGAAAAAGCCAAGAAAATCAAGAGTTTACAAAAACTTAAAGGTAGAGGATTGATGCTTGGTATGGAGTTTGAACAAAATGTATCAGAAATAAGAAAAGAGCTTATTTACGAGAAAAAAATATTTACAGGCGGCTCGTCAAATAAGAACTTATTAAGAATTTTACCGCCATTAACGATTGGAAAACATCATATAGACACTTTTTTAAATTCGTTGTCTGATGTTTTAAAAAATCAAAACTTGTAATGAATAAAATACTAACAATTTCCGAAAGAAATAATGTATTATTAACGATGGCAGATCTTATCCGAGAGGAAAAAGAGGCTATCATAAAACAAAACAAGAAAGACCTAGACGGCTACAATGGCGATGATCTCGCTATGGAAGACCGACTAAAAGTTGATGATGCCAAAATTGATGGGATGATAGCATCTTTAGAAGAATTGGCATCGCAAGCTGATCCTTTAGGAAAAGAGCGTTTCCATTTCAAGCATGATAACGGAATGGATGTTTACAACAAAACAGCTCCTTTCGGTACTATCATGATTATTTATGAATCTAGACCTGATGTAACAGTAGAAGCAGCTGGAATTGCTTTTAAATCGGGTAACAAGATATTATTAAAAGGAGGAAAAGAATCTTTAAATTCAAATCTTTTAATCGTAGATTTATGGCATAGAGCCATGAAGAAACATGGTGTTTCTACTGTGTGGGTTGAATATTTACAGTTCAACCGTCAGGAAACACAAGCGTTCCTTGAAAACCCAACACAACAGATAGACCTTATTGTCCCAAGAGGAGGAGAACGTTTAATTCAGTTTGTAAAAGAAAACGCAAACTGTCCTGTTATTGTTAGTGGGAGAGGAAATAACTTTGTTTATGTTCATAAAGATGCAGACCTAGATTTAGCGTTAAAAGTAATTATTAATGCTAAAACTGCTAAGATTTCTGCATGTAATGCTTTAGACAAAGTATTAATAGATACCAACCTGCCTAATTATAAAGAGTTTGTAAAAACACTTCTTAATAAATTAGCAGAATTTAAAGTTGATGTTCATGTAGATCAAGAACTCTCGGATATGGAAAATGTTACCGTTATAACAGATGACGCCATATGGTATGAAGAATTCTTGGATTATAAAATCGTAATTGGAGTTATCAATTCTGAAGAAAATGCTATTGCCAAAATAAATAAATATTCTGGTGGGCATTCTGCTTCAATCATTACCAAAGACAATGGTGTTGCAGAAGAGTTTATGGCTACTGTAGATACAGCAGCTGTATACCATAATGCTTCAACTAGATTTACCGATGGATCTCAATTAGGTCTTGGTGGAGAGTTGGCAATTAGTACAGATAAGTTACATCAGCGTGGTCCAATTGGCCTTGAGCATTTGGTTACCAATAAATGGTATATCCACGGTGACGGACAAATAAGATAATATAATTCAGAATAATTTCAATAAATAACCGAATTGTAATAACGCTCAATAGGTGAGCATTTACATTTATAACATAACTAAAAACAAAAAAATGAGTAAGCCCGAAAAAAAGAAGAAAAGAATTCTTTTAAAAATAGGATCTAATACGCTTACAAAAGAATCTGACCAAATATCTAGAGGTAAATTAGAAGATATTGGTCGCCAAATCGCAGCACTTCAAGACGATTACGAGTTTGTAATTGTAAGTTCTGGTGCTAAAGTGGTTGCTAAGCAGTTTGTAAACTTAGAAAGCACTTATAGCGAAGATATTAACGTGAAACAAGCCTTGACCTCTATTGGTCAGCCTCACTTAATCCGTATTTTTCAAGAAAGTTTTAGAGAATTAGGATTATTGGCTTCACAATGCCTTCTTTCTTATTCTGATTTTGAAAAAGATGTTTCTAAAGAGAACATTGTAAACACCATTAATATTTTAGTTGATAATGGATACATTCCAATTATTAATGAAAATGATACGGTAGCTACCGATGAAATTCAATTTGGAGACAATGATAAATTAGCAGCTTTGACTGCTGCTTTATTGAAGGTAGATTTATTGATTATTGCAACAAATACCAATGGTATTTATACAAAGGAGTCTTTTGCAGAAGGCTCTCCAGAAACTATTGAAGAAGTAGATAATTTCTCCGACCTTAAAAAAGAGGTGATGGACGATACTAAGTCTTCTCATGGTACTGGAGGGATGAGCTCAAAAGTAATTGCTTTGGAAATTGCCAACAAAGCAAATATAGAAACATGGATTGTAAATGGTTTAGAAGATAATTTCATCTTAAATACTATTAACGACAACACTCCTTATACTAAAATTGAATGATATTTTAAATCCCTCATTGAGGGTTTTATTTCCCAGAGCCTGTCCTGAATTTTCTGAAGGGTTCTACGCCGAAATGGATAAAATATAAGTATAAGTAAATAACGCCTGTAAAGTAAATATTAGCATATTTTTAAATATGAAAGCAAAACTTTCGGGCGTTTTTTATGTCATTTTTCCAACTAAAAATGAAAGAAACAACCAAAAAAAGAATTGTTCTTAAAATAGGTTCCAATACCTTAACTCGAGAGACCAACCATATTTCTCGTGGAAAAATTGAAGATATTGCTCGTCAAATTGCTGTTTTAAAAGACACCTATGAGTTTATTATTGTAAGCTCTGGCGCTATTGCAGCAGCCAAACAATTTGTAAATTTAGAGAGTAATGGAAAAGAAATCTACGTAAAGCAAGCCTTAGCTTCTATAGGGCAATTGCATCTCATGCGTATTTATCAGGAGAATTTTAGAGAGCTTGGACTGTTAATTTCCCAATGCCTCCTCTCCTATTCAGATTTCAAGAGTAAAACTTCCAAAGAAAATATTGTAAACACTATAAATATTTTATTGGAAAATGACTATATACCAATTATCAATGAGAATGATACAGTAGCTACCGATGAAATAAAATTTGGAGATAACGATAAACTTGCTGCCTTAACAGCAGAATTATTAACAGCAGATTTGTTAATAATTGCTACCAATACCGATGGGATTTATACCAAAAAATCGATGCTAGAAAACAAGCCACAAACTATTAAAGAAGTTATTGGTTTTGAAAGTTTAATAAATGAAGTAGCAGATGGAAAATCTTCTCACGGAACTGGAGGTATGAAATCTAAAGTCGATGCTGTGGAAATAGCAACTTCAGCAGGAATTGAAACATGGATTGTAAACGGACTCAAAGAGAATTTTATTACAAATGCTGTTCATAATTTAATCCCATATACTACAATAAAACCAAAATAAATTGCTTCCTTTTATTCTGAAAAAGGAAAAATAAAATAAAAAACAAATGAAACAGTTTTTAGATTTAGAAGACATTCAAAACGTACCGAACTTAATAGAAAAAGCAATAGCTTTAAAAACAAACCCTTTTGCTCATAAAGAATTAGGAAATAATAAAAGTATAGGATTATTATTTTTTAATTCTAGTTTACGTACACGATTAAGTACGCAAAAGGCGGCTCAAAACTTAGGAATGGACGTAATGATTATGAATCTAAACTCGGATGGCTGGGGATTAGAGTTTGAAGATGGAAGCGTAATGAATGCTAACACCGCAGAACATATAAAAGAAGCTGCTGCTGTAATTTCTCAATATGTAGATATTATCGCGCTTCGTGCTTTTCCTTCGTTAACAGACAAGAAAAAGGATGAAGAGGAACAAATTATTAAAAGTTTTCAGAAATATGCCTCTGTTCCAGTTGTAAACATGGAAAGTGCAACTGCACACCCTTTACAAGCCCTAACTGATGCTATTACTATTACTGAATTTAAACAAAAAAATCGCCCAAAAGTAGTATTAACATGGGCACCGCATCCACGTGCTTTACCACATGCCGTTCCAAATTCTTTTGCTAAAATGATGCAAATGATAGCTGTGGATTTTGTAATAACACATCCTAAGGGTTATGAATTAAATCCAGAAATTACTAAAAACACCCCAATTATATACAATCAAGAAGAAGCTTTAAAGGGAGCCGATTTTGTGTATGCAAAAAATTGGAGTAGTTATAATGACTACGGACAAATAAAAAGCACAGATGAAAACTGGATGGTAACAAAAAGTAAACTTCAGACTGCTAAATTTATGCATTGTTTACCAGTAAGACGTAATGTTATTGTTGCAGATGAAGTGCTGGACAGCAATCAGTCTTTAGTAATTCAGCAAGCAAATAACAGAACCTATGCAGCTCAAGCTGTTCTAAAAGAGATTTTGGAGAATAGATAAAGGAAGTGGCAAAGTGGCAAAGTGGCAAAGTGGCAAAGTGGCAAAGTGGCAAAGTAAATGTATTAAATCTGGTGAGAAATAAAAACGTTAGGAGAAACAATTCTGGAGCAATCATCAAAATACTAAAATAATTTTGAACCTCTGAACCTCTGAACCTTAAAAAATATAAAATGAAAGTATCAATCATAAAAATAGGCGGTAATTTAATAGAAGATGAATCTGTATTAAAAAAAGTATTGCAGAATTTTGCTAGACTGGAAGGTGCAAAAATTCTTGTTCATGGTGGTGGGAAACTAGCTACACAGGTTTCAGAAAAATTAGGAATCGCTACACAAATGGTAGATGGAAGAAGAATTACAAACCGCGAGACATTGGATGTAATTACCATGGTTTATGGCGGACTCGTAAATAAAACTATTGTTGCCAACTTACAATCTCTTAATTGCAACGCTTTAGGATTGTCTGGTGCAGACCTAAATAGCATCAAATCGGTAAAAAGGCCTGTAAAAACTCACGATTTTGGTTTTGTGGGGGATGTTACAGCCGTTAATTCCGAAATGTTTTCGTTACTCTTAAACAATAATATAACGCCAGTTTGTTGTGCTATTTCTCACGATGGAAACGGACAATTATTTAACACCAATGCCGATACTATTGCTTCTGAAATTGCAATTGCCTTAGCTAAAAATTTTGAAGTAGAACTCTACTATTGCTTTGAAAAAAAAGGTGTTTTACGTACCATAGAAGACGAAGATTCTGTAATAACAGATATCAATACAGAAATCTATCAAGCCTTAATTAAAGAAAATATTATAGCAGATGGAATGCTTCCTAAAATGCAGAATTGCTTTAATGCATTAGAAAGAAATGTATCAAAAGTATTTATAGGAAGTATAGATATGCTTTCTGAAGAAAATCAATTAAGGACAACAATAACATTGTAGCAAAGAGGCAAAGAGGCAAAGAGGCAAAGTAAATGTATTAAATCTGATGAGAAATAAAAACATATAGAACGTAGTGTTCAGTTAACAGAGCTCAGTTAGCAGTTATTTTGACCTTTGTAACAACATAATCTCGTAACAACGTAACTTTTAACTTTAAAACTTAAGAACAAAGTGGCAAAGTGGCAAAGTGGCAAAGTGGCAAAGTGGCAAAGTAAATGTATTAAATCTGATGAGAAATGAAAACATATAGAGCGTAGTGTTCAGTTAACAGAGCTCAGTTAGCAGTTATTTTGACCTTTGTAACAACATAATCTCGTAACAATGTAACTTTTAACTTTAAAACTTAAGAACAAAGTGGCAAAGTGGCAAAGTGGCAAAGTGGTAAAGTGGTAAAGTGGTAAAGTGGTAAAGTAAATGTATTAAATCTGGTGAGAAATGAAAACATATAGAGAGTTAATTGTATGGCAGAAATCAATGGAATTAGTAACCAAAAGTTATAAAATTTTCACTGACTTCCCTAAAGAAGAAGTATTTAGTTTAACATCACAACTCAAAAGATCTATTGTTTCTGTGCCATCAAACATAGCCGAAGGCTACGGAAGAGATAGTAAAAAAGAATATGTTCGTTTTCTGTACATTGCTATAAGTTCTTTATTTGAGTATCAAACACAAATAGAAATTGCTTACAACTTAAAATTTTATACTAAAGAAAAATTTAATAATCTATTTGAAGATTCAAGAGAAATTGAAAAAATGTTATCCTCGCTAATAAGAAAGCTAAAATAACTTTGCCCCTTTGCCCCTTTGAACCTCTGAGCCTTTGAGCCTTTGAGCCTTTGAGCCTTTGAACTTAAAAAAACAAATGTAACTTTCAAACTTAAACAATGACCATACAGCAACTTACACAAGAAGCCATAGACCTTTTGAAATCGCTAATTAGAACGCAATCTTTTTCTTCAGAAGAAGAGCAAACTGCTGCGCTTATAGAAAAATGGTTTCAGAGATACAACATTCCTTTTAAAAGAGAAAACAATAACATTTGGGCTTTTAATCAAGATTATACAGAAGGAAAGCCATTACTGCTATTAAATTCGCATCACGATACCGTAAAGCCGAATACCGCTTACACCAAAGATCCTTTTGATGCTCATATTGAAGACGGAAAATTGTATGGACTCGGGAGCAACGACGCTGGTGGATGTTTGGTATCCTTAATTGCCACATTTACATACTTCTATCAGCAGAAAAATTTAAATTATAATATTGTTATTGTAGCTTCTGCTGAAGAAGAGAGTTCAGGGCCAAAAGGACTTAATTCAGTATTAAAAAGTTTACCAGAAATTGAAGTTGCTATTGTAGGAGAACCTACATTGATGAATCTTGCAATTGCCGAAAAAGGACTGGTAGTTTTTGATGGTTTGGTAAAAGGAACTCCTAGTCATGCAGCACATCCAAACGATGATAATGCCATATACAAAACCATAAATGTTTTACAATGGTTTAAGGATTACAAATTTGAAAGGATCTCGGAAGTTTTAGGTCCGGTTAAAATGACAGTTACCCAAATTGAAGCTGGAAACCAACATAATGTGGTTCCTGCGGAAGTAAAATTGGTTATTGATGTACGTGTAAACGATAAATATAGTAATGAAGAGGTTTACAATACTTTAAAAGAATTAGCTCCATGCCAAGTAACCCCTCGCTCATTACGATTAAATTCATCTGCAATACCAAAAGAACATGCGTTGGTAAAAGCTGGAATTGAATTAGGAAGAGAAACTTACGGCTCTCCTACCCTTTCCGACCAAGCTACTTTGAGTTGCGCCTCGTTAAAACTAGGACCAGGAGATTCCACTCGTTCGCACTCGGCTAATGAATTTATTTATGTAAATGAAATAGAAGAAGGCATCGATTTATATATTAAATTATTAGAAAAGGTATTGTAAGTTGAGAGAGATTGAGAGATTGAGAGATTGAGAGATAAAAGGAATGATTTATATATTCAACAGTTAATTTGTAGCCGAAAAATGTTTGCTATCAGTAAATAAAAATTAATGCTTATAATAACTGTTATAAAACTTCTAACTCAAAAAAAAGTATCTTTGCTTTCGTCAATCAACTACCTCTAGGCAAGCCTACGAGGTAGTTAAAGGAAAATAATTTAATCCATTTCAACGTAAAGCAATTCAGTAAACTCAGGATAGGCTCTGGGGAATAAAACCCTCAATGAGGGATTTAAAAGAAATAAAAACAATAAAATATAGACCATGAAACTTTGGGACAAAGGTTTTTCTACAGATAAAAAAATAGATATTTTCACAGTTGGTTCAGACAGAGAACTCGACTTAGTTATTGCCAAGTATGATGTGTTAGCATCTATAGCACATGCAAAAATGCTGCATAAAATTGGTTTAATTACTGAAAAAGAAGCTATTAACTTAGTAAAAGAGTTAGAAAACATAGGAGAAACCGTTAAAAATGGTACTTTTTCAATCGACGATAATTTTGAAGATGCACATTCAAAAATAGAGTTCCTTTTAACTGAAAAATTAGGAGATACAGGAAAACGAATTCATACAGCACGTTCTAGAAACGATCAAGTTTTAGTGGCAGTTAATTTATATTTAAAAGCCGAATTAGAACAAATAAAGAATAATACTAAAGAGCTCTTTGATGTTTTAATGGATCTGGCAGAGACACATAAAAAAACCTTATTACCAGGGTACACACACCTACAAATTGCCATGCCTTCTTCCTTTGGATTATGGTTTTCTGCTTATGCGGAAAGCTTGATAGACGATTTATATTTTATTGATGCCGCACATAAAATTGTAGATCAAAACCCACTTGGAAGTGCTGCTGGCTATGGGAGCTCCTTCCCTATTGATCGGGATTTTACTACCAAAGAATTAGCTTTTGAAACACTAAAATATAATGTTGTAGCTGCGCAAATGAGTCGTGGGAAATCTGAAAAAAGTACTGCCTTTGGATTGAGTAGCATTGCTGCCACACTTTCTAAAATGTCTATGGATATTTGTTTGTATATGAGTCAGAATTTCGATTTCATAACCTTTCCAGATGAGCTAACTACAGGTTCAAGCATTATGCCGCATAAAAAAAACCCAGATGTTTTTGAGCTTATTCGAGGAAAATGTAACAAAATACAAGCAGTTCCTAACCAACTAGCTATGCTTACTACCAATTTACCAAGTGGTTACCATAGAGATTTACAGCTAACTAAAGAGATTATAGTTCCTGCCATTCAAGAATTAAAATCGTGTTTAGAAATGCTTACATTTTCTATTAAAAACATCATAGTAAAAGAAAATATTTTAGATGATAAAAAGTACGATTACCTTTTTAGTGTAGACACTTTAAATGATTTGGTGTTAAATGGGATGCCATTTAGAGATGCTTATAAGCAAATGGGAGAAGAAATACAGCGAGGGGAATTCACTCCAAAAAAAGAT
This sequence comes from Galbibacter sp. L-19, assembly GCF_056857615.1. Taxonomy (NCBI): domain Bacteria; kingdom Pseudomonadati; phylum Bacteroidota; class Flavobacteriia; order Flavobacteriales; family Flavobacteriaceae; genus Galbibacter; species Galbibacter sp. L-19. Next base: position 1,754 of record NZ_JBSXNL010000066.1, on the reverse strand, counting down.
ATTTCTCATAGTCACAAAGGCAGTTTAGGGAATTTATGCCTAGATGAAATTAAAGCGAAAATGGAAAAGCTGTTTTAGTAATCTGAATATTAGTATCTTTAATTTCTCATAGAGGTCTGATTCTCAAAAAGCTTATACCATATTTGTTCAAGGGGTCTGCGTCAATATGAGTTATATTTATTTGATTAACATCCCTCATGGACTCCCCCGAAGTAGTTGATTTATCATTCTAAAAAAGTTCGTATGAAAAAAAATATTAAAAATTCTCAATCGATATTTTTAACAACTATTGTTTTTAGTTTTTTAATGCTTTTCCCTCTGTTAACTTATTCTCAAGCGGCTATTATAGCAGCTATATTTGGAGATAAAGTAGCTTCAGAAAAATTTAATTTAAGTATGGAAATAGGTGTTCCATTAACAAACTATAGTAATATAGAAGGGAATAAGCCTAATTTAGGATTCAATTTTGGGATTGCAGGAAATATTAAAATTAACGATTCTTGGTCGGTGAGTCCAACCGCCTATTTTTTGGCTAAAAGGAGTTTTGATATTAAGAATTTTTCTTTAGAAAGTCCAGATGCCCATTTAAATGAACTATACAATAATGTTCCAACAACTATAGAGCTCAACTATATTCAAATTCCTATTTTTATAAATTACAAAATCCCTAATTCTAAATTTAGAATTGGTTTAGCTCCTCAAGTATCGTTTAAACAAAATGTAGATGCTACATTTAGCTCTGAAATTGGAGAATTTGAACGAGCCGTAGGAATCCGAGTAAATAATATTGATTACGGATTAATAGCTAATTTGAGTTACTATTTACAATATAAGAGAAACGGGAAAGGTTTGTATGTAAGTTTACGTTACAACCAAGGTTTTACAGATGTTTTTAAAGATTCTTTTATTGAAGGAACAAATAGGAATCATTATTTATCTTTCAATATAAGCTTACCTTTTCTTACTGATGAATTGGCTCAGAAAAACCTAAATACGCAGCCAAAACCTTGATGCGTTAGAAGATAATAAACCATTTTAAAGCTTCATCAAAAAGTCCCTTTTATAGTTTTGCTTCGGCAATGACACTACATACATGTAGCTTGGTATTTTGTTTTATAATCTATAGCTTGATTTATATTTGAAAAAAGGGAATCATTTGGAATCGTTGGGTTCACCCCAAAAGATTTAAATATTTGCATTTCAGTTTGTTATAAAACACTATAAAGAAAGAATAAAAAGAGAAATAAAAAAAACCATTTTTTAACCAATAGTAATTAAGTTTAATATCAATGTGTCAAAATAGCTTCATCCTCTTTAAACAACTTAGTATAAATTTTATTTAAACTTTGCACTAGAAAAGAATGGAAAAATATGATGCGAAAAAACAGTTAATACTATTCAATAAATACCATCTAAAACAATATTTAAATCCTTTGGTATTCTATCTGCAAAATTCTCATTTAGTTTAATTCCCTGTTTCCAAACTTCATCACCACCCCAATACGGTGGAGCGATAAGGAATAATCCATCAACGTTTTTACGCATTCCGTTTTCTGATAGATATTTTAAAAGCATTGAGGCACCAAAAGAATAACTTATCAAAAATAAATCACCCTTAACAGAATAAATTTCTTTGTCAATACACTACTCCCCATCTGAAAGAAAAATTAAATATATAACTAAATATTTATGTCTTTATTCTTTTTGTATTATAAATTTGATTAGGTGTCACTTTTCCTATTTCACTATGCCTT
>NZ_JBSXNL010000065.1:0-121565 GCF_056857615.1 Galbibacter sp. L-19 | reverse complement strand
AGTACTAATGCTTCAGCAGAATCTTTTAATGCTAAAATAAAAGCTTTTAGAGCCCAGTTTAGAGGTGTCAAAAATGTAGAATTCTTCCTTTTCAGATTAACCACAATTTTTGCATAAACACAACTTTTGGGAATGATCCGTTTTACCTGAGCTGGATTAGGGCATTAAAAAAGGGTCTCAATCTCTTGAAACCCTTGTTATTCCTAGTAGCGGGAACTGGACTCGAACCAGTGACCTTCGGGTTATGAGCCCGACGAGCTACCTACTGCTCTATCCCGCGATGTTTGCGAGTGCAAATATACAACGTTTTTACATTTGTGCAAGTATAAAATGAAATAAATTTTAAAAAAGTTTCTTTTCCCTATTTTTCTTTCTCGAATCCAAGGATTTAGTTACTTTAGTTTTTATGAATAAAATTAATGAAGCTATAAGCGCTCTTATTCCCTATGCGGAATGGGCAATGCTCTTTTTTGTAATTGGAGGAGGCCTTTTTTTATTAATCTACTCAAGATTTAAGCCTTATTTAATGTTTCGGCATGCTATTGAGGTAGTTAAAGGAAAGCACGACGATCCAAACGACCCTGGAGAAATTAGTCATTTACAGGCGTTATCTTCGGCTGTTGCCGCAACCGTTGGACTCGGAAATATTTCGGGAGTTGCAATTGCAATCTATCAAGGCGGGCCAGGGGTTGTATTTTGGATGTGGCTCACAGCTATTATTGGAATGGTTATAAAATTTTATTCTTGTAGCTTGGCTGTAATGTATCGAACAATAGATAGTAGCGGGGCTATAGAATCTGGTCCAATGCATTATATGACAAAGGGAATGGGGAAAAAAGGGAAACCTTTAGCAATCTTCTTTTCCATAGCTGGACTTATTGGTTTTCTAGGTGTTTTTACCGTAAATCAGTTTACGCAAACTTTTATGAGTGTAGTAAATCCAGACGTTACAATTGCTGCATTAGGAGATTTTAACTGGAAACTTATTATTGGATTAACACTTTCGGTATTAACCTCTTTAGTGATTTTTGGCGGACTCAAAAAAATAGCTAAAGTAGCTACGGCAATTGTTCCTTTTATGGTGGCACTTTATTTTATTGCAGTTTTAGTAATAATGTTTACCAATTTAAGTGGTATAATACCTTCAATTAAATTAATTTTTCAAGAAGCTTTTAATTTCGAAACCGCTATTAAAGGAGGTTTTTGGGGTTTAGTGATTTTGGGGGTGAGACGCGCTGTATTTTCAAATGAATCTGGTTTAGGAAGTGCCCCAATGTACCATGGGGAATCTAAAACAAACGAACCAGTACAAGAGGGTTTAGTAGCTATGTTGGGTCCATTTATAGATACTATTATTGTCTGTACATTAACAGCGTTGACTATTATTATAAGTGGTGCTTATTTAGAAGCAGATAATAACGGAATTGCAATGACATTGTTGGCTTTTGAAAAGTCATTGTTTGGATATGGCCATATTTTGCTAATGTTAATTGTTGCAGCTTTTGCTATGTCTACCTTATTTACGTATTCATATTATGGTACAAAATGCTTAACTTTCCTTACAAACATTAAAATTGGTAAGTTTTTTAATATTTATTACGTAGCTACCATTACCTTTGCAGCAATTACTTCGGTGGGGGTTGTTATTAATCTTATAGATCTGGCATATGCATTAATGTGTATTCCTAATATGATAGCGGTAGTTTATCTAGCGCCAAAGGTTAATAACTCCTTGAAGTTATATTTTAAAAAGGTAAAAGATGGAGAATCATAAGGCAGGTTTTGTAAATATTATTGGGAATCCAAATGTTGGAAAGTCCACATTAATGAATGCTTTTATAGGTGAAAAACTTTCTATAATAACCTCTAAAGCGCAAACTACACGTCATCGTATTTTTGGAATTGTTAATGGAGATGATTTTCAAATAGTTTTTTCTGATACTCCAGGAATTATAAAACCAGCATATGAGCTTCAGCAATCTATGATGGATTTTGTAAAATCGGCTTTTGAAGATGCCGATGTGCTTATCTATATGGTAGAGATTGGGGAGAAAGAGTTAAAGGATGAAGCCTTTTTTGATAAAATAACTGCTTCAAAATTACCAGTTTTATTATTGCTGAATAAAATAGATATTTCTTCTCAAGAAGTATTAGAAGACCAAGTGCAATGGTGGAGCGAGAAAGTGCCAAATGCCGAAATTTATCCTATTTCAGCATTAACAAATTTTAATATAGATACTGTTTTTAATCGTATTTTAGAATTGTTACCAGCATCACCTCCTTTTTATCCTAAAGACCAAATTACCGATAAACCAGAACGTTTTTTTGTTAATGAAACGGTACGTGAAAAAATCCTTATCAACTACAAAAAGGAAATTCCATATGCTGTAGAAGTAGAAACAGAAGAGTTTATAGAAGATGAAGATATTATTCGAATTCGTTCTGTAATCATGGTAGAAAGAGATACGCAAAAGGGAATTATTATAGGGCATAAAGGAGCTGCTTTAAAAAGAGTAGGGGTTCAATCTCGAAAAGATTTAGAGAAATTTTTTGGAAAACAAGTGCATATAGAAATCTATGTAAAAGTTAATAAAAACTGGCGCTCTAATCAGAATCAGTTAAAACGCTTCGGCTACAACCAAAAATAGAATTTCCTTAGTACTGCTAGAGCAGTTTCAAGAAAAATAAAAGTATCGTTTGTACAGGAGTTAAGTAGTATTTACCTCATATAATTAATAACAATAATTTTACTTTCAGAAAAAGAAGTAACAAAACCTTTCTAATCAAGTAACACTAACTTAAAACTGCTTTAGTTTCTTTGGGATTGATAAAAAACCTAACCAATGAAACTAAGATTAATCTCTGCTATTGCTATGTTGGCAATAGCTCTTTCTGCTTGTCAAAAAGACGACGATGGCTCTGTTGTAGAAGTTCCAGAAGCTAAAGAAGTAAATTTTCAACACCTTACTACTATTAATGCTGGAGGAACTACAGAGATTTCGGCATTTGATGCTATTTCCAAAAAGTTGTTTACTGTAAATCCAGATGCTAATGAAGTAATGGTGTTTGATTTATCTAATATTTCTTCACCTAAACAATTAAATGCTATAGATGTAAGTGCTCTTGGAACTCCAAATAGTGTGTCGGTATATGGAGATATGTTGGCAATTGCAGTAGAGGCTAGCAATAAACAAGCAAACGGAAATATCTTAGTTTATAATACGGACTCTCAAGCACTACAAAATACTTTTAGCGTAGGTGCATTGCCAGACATGGTTTTATTTTCTCCTGATGGAGAATATATTGTTACTGCCAACGAGGGAGAGCCTAGTGCAGATTATTTAAACGATCCAAAAGGAAGTATTAGTATTATAGAAGTAGCTTCTGGGAATGTTTCTACTTTAACATTCGATAGTTTTGCGTCCCAAGAAACAGCGCTAAAATCTGATGGATTCAGAGTTTTTGGTCCTGAGGCTAGTTTTGCACAAGATATAGAGCCAGAATATGTAGCAATCTCAGACGATTCCAAAACTGCATGGGTAACACTACAAGAGAACAATGGAATTGCGAAGGTAAGTTTAGAGGCTAAACAAATCTCTGCTATTTATCCATTAGGATTTAAAGATCATTCTTTAGCAGAAAATGCTTTGGATGCAAGTAATAAAGACGATGTTACGGAGTTGAAAAATTGGTCAGTAAAAGGAGTATATATGCCAGATGCAATTAAACATGTGGCTATTGATGGGGTGTCTTATGTAATTACTGCCAATGAAGGAGACGCTAGAGATTATGATGCTTTCTCTGAGGAAGAAAGAATAAAAGACCTTACGTTAGATGCAATTGCTTTTCCTGATGCCGCCATGCTTCAAGAGGATGAGAATTTAGGGAGATTAAAAGTTACTACTACATTGGGCGACACTGATGGCGATGGTGATTATGATGAATTATATGCCTATGGAGCTCGTTCGTATACTATTTGGTCTGAAAATGGAGCTTTAGTATATGATAGTGGAAGTGATATAGCAAAAAAAGTTCTTGAGTTTACTCCAGATCATTTTAATGCAGATGAAGGAGAAGTAGATGGAAGGAGTGATGATAAAGGTGCAGAGCCAGAGGCGGTAGAGGCATTAAAAATTGGGGAACGTACAATTATGTTTGTAGGTTTAGAAAGAAATAGCCAAGTAATGGTTTACGATATAAGCAATCCAACTGCGCCAGAATTTATACAATTTCTTAGTCAAGCAGGAGACGATGCACCAGAGGGAGTTCTAGCAATAAGCGCAGAAGATAGTCCTTCAGAAAAAGAACTGTTAATTGTAACAAATGAGGCTAGTGGTACTATTAGCATTTATGAGAACAAATAATATAGAAGGTTAGTTTTAATTCCGTAGAAGAGGTTGTCTATTTATGTAGGCAGCCTTTTCTTTTTTTAGTAAGATTTTACATATAATATTCTTTGTAAGTAAAATGAAAAGCAAAGGTTTTATAGGAGCCTTTTTAGGTGTTATAAATAGTAGTTGCAGCTTAATGAATATATTATTTGTTGCTGTTGAGCGGACGTTGAGAGCCTATGGATACGGAAAAAGATACATTTATAAATTCGCGGGAAACAACTTTTAATCAGCTTTAAACTTCTGTGCCTTATGGTGTAGAGTGGTTTCCTGAAAAGCAATTGTTAAAAACTGAAAAAATAGAATTACCTTTGCGCCATAAAATTTTAAGTATGAGTGCCATTGTAGCCATTGTAGGAAGACCGAATGTTGGTAAATCAACTCTTTTTAATCGAATGATTAAAAGAAGAGATGCTATTGTTGATGAAATTAGTGGAGTTACGCGTGACCGTCATTATGGGAAATCAGATTGGAATGGACGTGAGTTTTCATTAATAGATACAGGAGGGTATGTTGTAGGAAGTGATGATATTTTTGAAAAAGAAATTGATAAACAAGTAGAGTTAGCTATTGATGAAGCTGATGTAATTATTTTTGTAGTAGATGTTACTGCTGGAGTAACAGGTATGGATGATGAGGTTGCGCAATTATTGCGTAGAGCAAATAAGCCTACATTTTTGGCGGTTAATAAAGTGGATAGTGCCCTTAGAGAAGCTGATGCAGTTGAATTTTATGCTTTAGGTTTAGGAGCGTATTATACTATTTCTAGTATTAATGGTAGTGGAACTGGAGAGTTGTTGGATGCCGTAGTAGAAAAACTTCCAGAAGATTCTGGGGTTGTTGAAGAAGAGCTTCCTAGGTTTTCTGTAGTTGGACGTCCAAATGCGGGGAAATCGTCTTTTATTAATGCTCTTTTAGGAGAAGACCGTTACATTGTTACCGATATTGCAGGAACTACAAGAGATAGTGTAGATACAAAATACAATCGTTTTGGTTTTGAATTTAACTTAATGGATACCGCAGGAATCCGAAGAAAAGCCAAAGTAAAAGAGGATTTAGAATTTTATACAGTAATGCGTTCGGTACGAGCTATAGAACATAGTGATGTGGTAATGCTTGTGCTAGATGCTACTCGTGGTTTTGAAGGTCAAGATTTAAATATATTTTGGTTGGCAGAAAGAAACCGTAAGGGGATTGTAATTTTAGTGAATAAATGGGATTTAGTTGAAAAAGAAACGAATACCGTAAAACAATTTGAAGCTTATATTAGAAAACAAATTGAACCTTTTACGGATGTGCCTATTATTTTTATTTCTGCATTATCAAAACAGCGTATTTTTAAAGCAATTGAAACGGCTGTAGAGGTTTATAATAATAAAACAAAACGCATTGCTACTTCTAAATTAAACGATACAATGTTGCCTATTATAGAGCATACCCCACCACCATCTCATAAAGGAAAATATGTTAAGGTAAAGTTCTGTACTCAGTTGCCAACACCAACACCTCAGTTTGCTTTTTTTGCAAATTTACCACAATATGTAAAAGATCCGTATCGTAGGTTTATTGAGAATAAATTGAGAGAAAATTTTGATTTTAAAGGAGTTCCAGTACAGGTGTATTTCAGAAAAAAATAAAAATAAACTTTCTCATAGTAAACAGTAGGTGCATTGAAGGAAAACTAAAAAAACATTTCAAAGCAAATAGCGATTATTGAGTTAAAAAAATATTAAAAAGTAAATATTACGTTTATTGGTAGTGGTTTTATTCTATTTTCGAAGAAACTATACCAAAACAAATGAAGAAAATATCCCTACTATTTTTCTTAGTAATGAGTGCAATTTCATTTTCGCAAGAATATGAGGTTACAGGAAAAGTAATTGACGAAACTACAAAGGAGCCTCTCGAAGCTTCTACTGTTTATGCTGAAAGTATTCAAGATAGTACCATGGTGTCTTACACAATTTCCGATCAAACGGGAAACTTTGTACTAGACTTAAATTCTGCTCAAGAAAAACTTAATTTATTTATAACCTATAATGGCTATACGCCTGTTAAGAAAGTAATTACTCTTAGCAAGAAGAGCATTGCTTTAGGGGAAATTGCTCTTGCTTTACAAGCAGAGCAATTAGAAGGGGTTAGCGTAGTTGGAGAGCGTGTTCCTATTAAAATTTCTAAAGATACCTTAGAATTTAATGCTAATTCTTTTAAAACTCGTCCAGATGCTAATGTGGAGGACGTTTTGAAAAAACTTCCTGGGGTTGAGGTTGATACCGATGGTAAAATTACCGTGAATGGAAAAGAGGTTAATAAGGTATTGGTAAACGGACAAGTATTTTTTAGTGATGATCCAAAGGTTGCTACCAAAAGTTTGCCAAAAGAGATTATAGATAAAATTCAGATTTCCGATACAAAGTCCAAAACACAAGAATTTACTGGAGATGATGGGGATGGAGAAACAAAAACCATCAACATAACAATTAAAAAGGATAAGAATAAAGGCTATATGGGGCGTGCTTCATTAGGTTACGGAACAGATGAACGCTACCAAGTAAACGGTTTGCTTAATTATTTTAAAGATAAAGAACGGATTAGTTTTATAGCCAGTTCTAATAATATCAATAATGCAGGTTTTTCTTTTGACGAAATATATGATATGGTTGGGAATACTCGTGGTGGGTATGATATTGCCAATAGCAACGGACTCATAAATAATTACGGAAGAGGAATTACAACGTCATCTACCATTGGAGCAAGTTATGCCAATGCTCAAAAGGATGCTTATGAGTTGAGTGCTAATTATTTCTTTGCTTATAGCGATTCTTATAACGATCAAAAAACATCTAGAGAGAACTTATTGCCAGAGGGGAGCTTCTTTACCAATAGTGTGTCCCGATTTGATGGTTCTACAAATTCTAATAGCGGATCTGCAGATTTAGAGTTTGATATTGATGAAACGCTTCGTGTTTCTATAGAACCTTCTTTGAATGTTACTAGAGCTAACTCTATGGATACAAGTAACACAACTTCAACAAATGTGGATGGAGAACTTTCAAACAGTAACGATGTACAAACTTTAGATGATGGCTTACAAAGGAATTTTTCTAATAGCTTAAATATTATTAAGAAACTCGATACGCTTGGTAAATTTGTAAGAGTTACTTTTTCAAATAATAATTCTAAAAACGAAAATGAATCAAATTTTCAGTCTACAAGAGAGATTTTTGGAGATGATGCAAGTGTTGAGTCTGTAAACCAATTTACCACAACTAATAATAGAAATGATACATATGAAATAGGGGTTTCGTACAGACAGCCACTTGGAAATAAATTCTTCTTGGATTTCGGATATGGTTATGAAGATATGAAGCAGCGAAATGAGAATGATGTTTTAGATTTTAATGAAAATACATCGAGTTACGATAATTTTAATGATGCATTAAGTACCGATTTCGAATTTAGTAACACTCAACAAACGCCTTCTCTCGGTATCCGTAGAGATGGGGAGAAATGGCGTTGGAGAGTTGGAGCAGATTATGCATTAACCGATATAAATAATGATGATTACTTACATCAAGGAACTTTTGAAAGAAGTTATGAGAATTTGTTGCTTAATGCATCGTCATCATACAGATTTAATCAAAATATGCGTTTTCGAATAAATTATCGTACTAATATTCAAGTGCCTTCGGTTGGGCAGTTGCAACCTGTTATAAATATCAACAACCCATTAAATATTAGACAGGGTAATCCAGATCTAGATGTGTCCAAAACACATCGTTTGTCGTTAAATTTTAATAATTATAATTGGAGAGAACGCACAGGTTTGTTTTTGTATGCTGGTGGAGAAATTCAAGACGATAAAGTAGTAAGTGTAACAACTACCGATGAAAACTTTTTAAGAACTACCACCTTCACAAACGTAAACGGAAACTATAATGCGTATTTGGGCTTTGGATATTCTAAGCAAATAAAAAAAGATACTACTTATACTGTAAAACTTAATTTCCATCCGAATATTAATTATAATAAAGACGTAAGCTTTAATAACGGACAGGAATTAATTTCAAAACGGTTTAGTGTTAGTCCAAGAATTAGTACCACTTTTAATTATTTAGAGCTGGTAGAGATTGAACCAGGGTATAATATTTCTTATAATAACACAAAATATAATATTGATAGGTTTGATGATATTGAGTTTATATCGCATACAGCTTCGTTAAGAACTACAACGTATTGGCCTGGAAATGTAGTATGGGGTAATGATATCAATTATAATTATAACGGAAATGTATCTGACGATTTTGATAAAGATGCTCTTTTTTGGAACATGAGTTTAGGGTATCAATTCTTTAAAAAGAAAGCAACTTTTAAAGTATTAGCTTACGATTTGCTAAATCAAAACAATAATGTAAGCAGAAGTACTGGAGCCGATTATATTCAAGATTATCAAAGTACCGTACTAACACAATATTTTATGGCTAGTTTTAGCTATAAATTTGATCAGTTTGGAGGGAAAGCGCCAGGTAGAAGAAGAAGATAAAAAATAACTCATTCCGCCCCAAGGCGGAATGAGTTATTTTTTATCTTCTTGCCACTGCTGTTTCCTTGATTTTCAATGTTTTTAGCATAGGCCATAACCAAATCAAAAACAATGGAATTTTATTAAAACCTCAACAAATTCAGTACGTTTAAAGAAATTAATAAAAACGTTTTGGACGCTATTAATTTTGTATATTAATTAGCTTTGACAAGTGCCTTTAGATTTGTATAATAGATTTTTACATAAATTTAGAAAGAGAAAAGAAGTAAAAGTAAACTAAGGCAAGAGACATCTACTTTGAGATTTTAGTCTTTTGTGTTATATAATTCGATAGCCTTTACATAATCTTTAGCCCCCTGCGCATTTATATTATTAATAAAACCATCTAGTTCGGGGTGATTTAATTTGACCCAATTAACTAAAGAATCTCTTTCTTTTTGCCATAGCTTCCAGTTTACGTCAATACAATCTAAATTTTCTATTTTGATTATTTTTCCTGAATTAAATGCAAACTTATATTTACAGATAAGAGGATCGTTTTTTAGGAATTTAAACCTTATAGAGCTTACAGAGACAGTAGTAGTGATTGTATTATCCTGACTTTCTATGGCAACCAAATTATAAGTTGGTTTGAAGGTTGAGTCCCATTTAAAATGGTCGTAATAGTTATCTGGTGAGTAGGTCATTATATAGTCACCTTCAGTAATTATAAGTGTATCAGATACTGTACTCCGTATTTGGTTAAAGTCAGAGTTTTTAAACCCTTCATAATATTGAGATATTAGCCTAGACTTTTTATTTTCTGTACAACTGTAGGTGATGAATAAAATGAAAATGAATAATATTTTTTTCATAGAGGTAGTTTTCTTAAGCTCAGTATAGCTACCAACTACCGCCAGCGCCGCCACCACTAAAACCACCGCCGCCGAAGCCTCCACCAAATCCGCCTCCACCGAAGCCACCTCCAGAAGAACCTCCGCCGAAGCTTCCACCACCACGACCAAGATTACTAAGTATAATCATGTCCATTAAATCGAAACCGCCACCTCTACGACCACGGTTTCCACCTCCACGATTGTTTCTAGAAAGAATAATCATAATAATTATAAAGATGATAAAGAGGAAAATAAATCCGCTACCGCCACCTCCAGAAGATTTTCCACTTCTTGGCTTTGGAGTGCCTTTATAAGTACCTGCAAAAAGGTCGATAAGGGCATCTGTTCCTTTATTTAATCCGCTGTAATAATCGCCTTTTTTAAACTCTGGAATAATTATATTTCTTATAATCTCTCCATTAATTCCAGCGGTTAGCTTTTGCTCTAAACCATACCCTGGAGAAATCCATATTTTACGTTCTTTTTCAGCTAATAAAATAAAAACGCCATTATCTTCTTTGGATTGTCCTACTTTCCATTCGTGTGCCCATTTAGGAGCAAGCATACCTATATTTTCACCATTTATTGTAGGAACCGTAGCAATTACAATTTGCGTACTAGTAGTATCAGCATAATTAATAAGCTTTTGTTCTAATGCTGTTTTTTCTGAAGCAGAAAATACGTTTGCATAGTCATAAACACTAGTTTGTTTTTCGGGTAATTTTGGAATATCAAATTGAGCATATATCGATTGTAAAGAGATACATGCTAAGAAAAATAATAGAAAGGCGAATTTTTGTTTTTGCATCAAAATTTAGCTTTTGGAGATTTGGTCTGATAATTCATTTACATCGTCGTGTTGCCATGGAAAATGCTTTTGCAATTCTACTCCAGCTTTTAAAATTCCTTCAACAAGCCCATCCTTAAAATGGTTATTTCGAAAGTGTGTTTGTATAATGTCTTTGGTGCTATCCCAAAAACCGTTAGGAACTGCCTTGTCAATTCCTTTGTCTCCGTATATGGCAAAGGTTTTATCGTCTGTGGCAACATAAATCAAAACTCCATTTTCATCCTTAGTATTGTCCATTTTTAGCATATGAAAAATTTCATTGGCTCTTTTTAAAGGATCTTTTTTACTAGAAGCTTCTATATGAACACGAATTTCTCCAGAAGTTTCTTTTTCTGCTTGTCGGATGGCATCTACAATCTCTTTCTCTTCTTCGGAAGAAAGGAATGCTTCTACTTTAGATGATTTCATGTGTTAATAACTTAAATGAGTTTATTATAAAAAAGGTGCTGTTGTTACACAGCACCTAAATGTTTTATTTGTCAAAATCAAATTCAACATCAACAGGTTTTTCTGCGCCTGCTTCAGCATCAAAATATGGTTTGCCTTCAAAACCAAACCAGCCAGCTAATATAGAATTAGGGAAGGTTTTTACATGGTTGTTATAAGGCTTGATAGCTTCATTGAATCTAACTCTAGCAGTTTGAATACTGTTTTCAGTACTGGTAAGTTCGTCTTGTAATTTCAAAAAGTTTTGGTTTGCCTTTAGCTCTGGATAGCGCTCTACACTTACTAAAAGTCTACTTAAAGCACCACTCAATCCACCTTGAACTTGGTTAAATTGTTCTAGCTGTTCTGGAGTGATATTCTCTGGGTTAATATTTACTGAAGTAGCTTTTGCTCTGGCTTCAATAACATCGGTAAGTGTATTTCTTTCAAAATCTGCTGCTCCTTTTACGGTATTAACTAAATTTCCGATAAGGTCATTTCTACGTTGGTAAGCAGTTTGTACATTACCCCATGCCTCAGAAACATTTTCATTTAAATTAATGGCTTTGTTATTAAAACCTACAGCCCAGTTGTAGACTCCAAAACCTATTATAGCCAATACAATTAAACCAATAATCCACTTTTTCATTTTTCGATATTTTATTAAGTTGTTAATTTTTGTTGTAGCTGGGGATGCTCCTCTCTTAAAAAAGATTCTTCAAAATTCAGCAATAAAATCGGAATAGAGAAATAATTTTATAATTGATCTTTAATTTTAGTGAGCTCAGCTTTAACTCCTTCTAATTTACGAATAATCTCATAATTAGAAAGTGCTTTTTGTTTTTGCTCTTTTAAGTGAAGTTTTGCACCTTCCAGAGTAAAGCCTCGTTCTTTTACTAAATGGTAAATAAGACTCAAGTTTTTTAAATCTTCTTGAGTAAACTTTCTGTTTCCTTTTGCGTTTTTTTTTGGTTTTAGAATATCAAATTCTTTATCCCAAAATCTAATTAAGGAAGTGTTTACATCAAAGGCTTTTGCAACTTCTCCAATGCTGTAATATAATTTTTCTGGAAGATTTATATGCATTAGTCAAGAGATTGGTTTTCTTGTGATGCAGCATGTAATAAAGCTTCGTATTCATCCGCAGATAAACTTCCGTAGTAGAAATTAATCGGATTAATTCGGTTGCCGTCTTTCCAAACTTCATAGTGGCAATGAGGTGCTTGAGATCTTCCTGTGCTTCCAACAAGGCCAATTAAATCACCTCTTTTTACTTTTTGCCCTGGACGAACTTTATATTTACTTAAATGCCCATAAAGACTCATATAGCCAAAGCCATGGTCAATTCTAATATGTTCTCCATAACCCGAAGACCTGTTGTCTGCACGAGTTACAACCCCGTCTCCAGTTGCATAAACTGGAGTTCCTCTTGGCGCAGTAAAATCCATTCCATAATGCATTTTTCTAACTTTAGTAAATGGGTCGGAACGCCAACCATAACCAGAAGCCATTCTTGTAAGATCTTCGTTGCTTACTGGTTGAATTGCTGGAATTGCTGCCAATAGTTTTTCTTTTTCTTTAGCAAGACTAGTTATCTCATCTAAAGATTTAGATTGGATTACTAATCTCTTTTGTAATTTTTCAAGTTTCTCGGTAGCGTCTATTATTAAATCAGAATTATTAAATCCTTCTAAATTTCTATATCTATTAACTCCTCCAAAACCAGCGGTTCGTTGTTCTTTTGGAATCGGACTTGCTTCAAAGTAAAGTCTGTAAATATTATTATCTCGATCTTCAATATTTGCTAGCACTTCTTCCATTTGAGTCATTTTATTTTCTAATAGCTCAAATTGAAATTCATAATTTTTTAATTCTCTAGCTTGGGAGAGTTCTTTTGGAGTGTTTACCAAATTAGTATTTAATAGAATAAGTAAACAAATTCCACCAAATAAAAAGGCAGCGAGTACAAACAAACTAATATTTACAACCTTTTTACCTTTTTTAGGTTCAATCCTTCTGTAAGATAATGTTTCAGAATCGTAATAATATTTTACCTTCGTCATTAGTTTAAAAATTCTATTTTTGCCACATAAATTGTTGTAGCAACTAATTGTGTAACGAGCAAATATATAAATTGTTTTTCAGTTAGTGTAATTTTTAGAAAAAGTTAAGATTTTATGATGAACTCCAGAGAGATAAGAAAGCAGTTTTTGAAGTTTTTTGAAGATAAGAGTCACGAAATTGTCTCTTCTGCGCCCATGGTAATTAAGGACGATCCAACCCTGATGTTTACCAATGCGGGGATGAATCAATTTAAAGAGTATTTTTTAGGAAATAAAGTACCTAAAAATCAACGAGCTACAGATGCCCAAAAATGCCTTCGTGTAAGTGGAAAACATAACGATTTGGAAGAAGTAGGAAAAGATACCTACCACCATACTATGTTCGAAATGTTGGGGAATTGGAGTTTTGGAGATTATTTTAAAAAAGATGCTATTAAATGGGCTTGGGAATTATTAACCGAAGTTTATAAAATAGATAAGGACATTCTTTATATCACAGTTTTTGAAGGAGCTGATGCTGAAGGGCTTCCTATGGATCAAGATGCCTACGATTTTTGGAAAGAAATTGTTCCAGAAAGCCGAATTATTCTAGGGAATAAAAAGGATAATTTTTGGGAAATGGGAGATCAAGGGCCTTGTGGACCTTCATCAGAAATACATGTAGATATTCGTTCTGCAGAAGAAAAGGCTAAAATTCCAGGTGCAGATTTAGTAAATCAAGACCATCCTCAGGTTGTGGAAATTTGGAATCTAGTTTTTATGGAATTTAACCGTAAAGCAGATGGTTCTCTAGAAAAACTACCAGCACAACATGTGGATACTGGAATGGGATTTGAGCGTTTGTGTATGGTTTTACAGGATAAGAAAAGTAATTATGATACCGATGTTTTTACTCCAATTATTAGAGAAATTGAAACAATTACCAATTCCAAATACGGAGTTAAAGAGGAAATAGATATCGCTATTCGTGTAATTGCCGACCATGTTAGAGCGGTTTCTTTTGCTATTGCAGACGGACAATTACCAAGCAATACTGGAGCTGGATATGTAATACGTAGGATTTTACGTCGTGCTATTCGTTACGGATTTACATTTTTAGACCAAAAAGAAGCCTTTATTTACAAGTTGGTGGATACGCTTATTAAGCAAATGCATGAGTTTTTTCCAGAACTTAAAAAGGAAAAAAATATTATTATCAATGTTATTAGAGAAGAGGAAAATTCTTTCTTGAGAACTTTGGCGCAAGGATTAGTGTTGTTAGATAATATTATCGGGGCAAATACAGATAAGGTTATTTTTTCTGGAAGTAAAGCTTTTGAATTATACGATACTTACGGTTTTCCTATCGATTTAACAGCTCTTATTTTAGATGAAAAAGGATTTCAGTTAGATGAAAAAGGATTTCAGGAGGAGTTAGAGAAGCAGAAAAATAGATCCAGAGCAGCTACAAAAATAGAAACTGGAGATTGGGAAGTTTTAATAGACGATCCAATTGAAGAGTTTGTTGGTTATGATACGTTGGAAACTCAAGTTAGAATTACACGCTACCGCAAGGTGGAAAGTAAAAAAGATGGGGAGCTGTATCAATTAGTATTTAATATTACTCCTTTTTATGCAGAAGGAGGAGGTCAGGTTGGAGATAAAGGATATTTAGAGTCTACTAATGGAGACGTTATTTATATAATAGATACAAAGAAAGAGAATAACCTAATTATTCATTTTTCTAAGAATTTACCAAAAAATCTAAACGATCCTTTTAGAGCAGTTGTAGATGAGAAACAACGTAATAGAACTGCTGCTAATCATACCGCAACACATTTGTTGCATCAAGCATTGAGAAGTGTGTTGGGAACGCATGTAGAGCAAAAAGGAAGTATGGTGCATAGTGGGTATTTGCGTTTTGATTTTTCGCATTTTGCAAAAGTTACTTCAGAAGAACTTATGCAGGTGGAAGATTTTGTAAACGCTAGAATTCGTGAGCAATTACCATTGCAAGAAAATAGACATATGCCATATCAAGAAGCTATCAAGGAAGGTGCGGTTGCTTTATTTGGAGAGAAGTATGGAGATTTGGTGCGTGCTGTAAAGTTTGGAGAGAGCATGGAGCTTTGTGGAGGTACGCATGTAGCAAATACAGGAGATATTTGGCATTTTATTATTACTAATGAGAGTGCAGTTGCAGCAGGGGTTCGAAGAATAGAAGCAATTACTTTTGATGCTGCTAAAGAATATTTTGCAAACCAAACGGAAGCTTTTAATAAAGTAAAAGCGGTATTGAAAAATAATGCTGCCGATCCAATAAAAGCTATTACCGCTCTTCAGGAAGAAAATACTGCGATGAAAAAACAAATTGAGCAGTTGCTAAAAGATAAGGCAAAAGGCTTAAAGGGAGAATTGAAGGCGGAACTAGAAGAGGTAAACGGAGTTAGATTTTTAGCTAAAAAAGTAGATTTAGACCAAGGAAGTATAAAAGATTTAGCTTTTGAGTTAGGAAGTGAGTTTAAAAACTTATACTTATTATTTGCTTCAGAAAATGACGGAAAAGTAATACTGACTTGTTATGTTTCTAAGGAAATTGTGAAAGAAAAAGAGTTGAATGCTGGACAAATAGTGAGAGAGCTTGGAAAATTAATCCAAGGAGGCGGCGGAGGTCAGCCTTTCTTTGCAACTGCTGGGGGTAAAAATCCTGAGGGAATACCCGAGGCTTTATTAAAGGCAAAAGATTATATTGGATAGATAAGATAAGAACTAAATAAAAAAGCTCATAACAGTTTTGTTATGAGCTTTTTTTATTTCTGAATTTAGTTAAAAAACTCCCAACAATTAAACCATAGCTTTGAATTGCAGTCTTATTATTATAACAAATTAAAACAGTATAAAGATGAAAAAGACACTAAGCTTATTATTACTTGTATTTATTGTGGGAACAACATTTGCTCAAGATAGACCAAGAGAAAAACGTGGAGATCAAGATAGAAAGGAGCGAAGAGAAGATTTTAGAAAAGCATATGCAAATTTAACTCCAGATCAAATTGCGACGTTAAAGACAAAAAAAATGGCGTTGGCTTTAGACTTAACAGATACGCAACAAAAAGATATTCTTGCTATAAACAAAGATTTAGCTACAAAGCATAAAGCTAAGATGGAGTCTTTCAAAGAAATGAAAGAAAAAGAAGAGAAGCCTACAGCTGAAGAGCGTTTTGAAATGAAGAACGCTATGTTAGATGAGCAATTGGCTGTTCAGACTAAAATGAAAAATATTTTAGATGAAGATCAATATAAAATGTGGAAAAGAAGTCAGCATAAAAAGCACGGAAAACGTAATCATAGAATGGCTGCTAGAAAATAATAGGTTGGTTAGTTAGTTTTATAAAAGCCTCGAAACTTTGTTGAGTTTCGAGGCTTTTTTGGTTTTATAATGATTTGATAACCTTGGTTGCGGCATCAATAGTTTTGTCTAAATCTTCGTAAGTTAAGGCATTATTTAAGAACCAACTTTCAAAAGCGCTAGGAGGAAGGTAGATTCCTTCGTTTAACATTCCGTGGAAAAACTTTTTGAAATAGCTGTTATTCCCTTTAGCTGCAGTTTCAAAATCGTATACCTCTTCTGTAAAGTGCACAGAAATCATAGATCCTAGTCGGTTTATAGTATATGTTAATTCCGACTCTTCAAGAGCTTTTTCAAGACCTTGGTGTAAATAAGCAGTTTTATCGGCTAAGCTTTTAAAAATATCTTCATGCTCGAATAATGTTTTTAGCATTGTTAATCCAGCTGCCATAGCAAGCGGATTTCCACTTAAAGTTCCTGCTTGATAAACAGGACCTAGCGGCGCCAAATAATCCATAATTTCATTTCTAGCTGCAAAGGCCCCTACTGGAAGTCCGCCACCAATAACCTTTCCAAAAGTAACAATATCTGCTTTTATGTTTAGTAACTCTTGAGCGCCTCCTTGTGCAAGCCTAAACCCCGTCATTACTTCATCAAAAATGAGGAGTATTTTATGGTCGTCGCAAAGTTTACGCAAGCCCTCTAAGAAACCTTTTTTAGGAATAATACATCCCATATTTCCAGCAACAGGCTCGATAATAATTGCAGAAATTTCATTTTTATTTGCTTCAATTAAAGCTTTTACACTTTCTAAGTCGTTATATCTAGCAAGCAAAGTGTCTTTTGCTGTTCCTTGAGTTACTCCAGGGCTATTTGGACTTCCAAAAGTTACAGCACCGCTTCCTGCTTGGATTAAAAAAGAGTCTGAGTGTCCATGATAACAACCAGCAAATTTGATAATTTTATCTTTTCCTGTAAAACCTCTAGCCAATCTAACGGCGCTCATACAGGCTTCAGTTCCACTATTTACAAAACGAATTTTATCAACATTAGGAACCATAGAAACTGCTAGTTTAGCAATTTCTGTCTCTATTTGAGTAGGCATTCCGAAGGAAGTACCAAGTTGTGTTTTTTCAATAACCGCATTCACAACAGGCTGGAAAGCATGACCTAAAATCATTGGTCCCCAAGATGCGATATAATCTATTAATTTATTTCCGTCCTCATCATATAGATAGGCGCCTTTTGCTTGCTTCACAAAAATGGGCTCTCCACCTACAGCATTAAATGCTCTAACAGGAGAATTTACTCCTCCTGGAATGTATTTTTTGGCTTCAGCAAAAAGGGCACTACTTCTTTTATATTCCATGTTTTTTATTTTAATCCCTCATAGAGGGTTTAATTTTACCGACGCTTTGCGTCGAAATGAGTTAAATTTGTTTCGTTTGACTACCTCGGGCTTGCCCCGATGTAGTTTAATTTAGATATAATATCTGTCCAATTTTAATATTATTATTTCTTAATCCGTTTTTTCGTTTTATAGCATCTACAGAAACATTATAGCGTTTTGAAATGGAATACAGGGTGTCTCCTTTAGAAACGCGATACGTTTGTTCTGCTACTTGCTTTCTTCTAGCAGGATTTGTACCTAAAACCGCTGCATCATATCTGTAAAGTTGATATTTTTCTATTAAACTTATTAATTTATCTGGATACCGTCTATCGGTTGCATAACCTGCACTTCTAAGTCCTTTTGCCCATCCACGGTAATCGTCTTTATCTAAATCGAATAAAAAAGCATACCTACTTCTGGTGGTTAGGAATTCCGAATGGTCTTCATAGGAAAGTTCTGGGTATCTATATTTTCTAAAACATTCGCCTTTGGCATCATCATCATGGTACGCTCTTTCTCCAGTCCATCCAGTATGGCATTTTATCCCAAAATGATTATTTGCTTTTCTAACCAATTCTCCTTTTCCTGCGCCACTTTCTAAAATTCCTTGCGCTAAAATTATACTAGCTGGAATTCCGTGACTTTGCATTTGGCGTTCAGCAATCGGACTAAAAACATCAATATATTCCTCTACAGTAGCTGTATAAACTGTAGTTCTGGAAGTAGATTCTAAAGTTTCGGTAGTTCTATTATTGTTTGTTTCAATATCATTTTTGTTATGCGTAGTCCGTGTATTTGTAGTAGGATACTTTCTAGAATTTTTTTTAGACGAAGAAGCCTTTTTTTTAGCGCCACAACTTACTAAAAGTAGTATAAGAAAAGTATAAATAAGCCGTTTTATAATCATTTTATAAGGGGTAAATTCTTTTGTTTTAAGCGAATATTCATTCCAGAAATACCTTGTAGACCTCCGGTATGAATCGCTAAAATTTTTGTATTCTCTTTAAAATAACCTTTTTTTATCAAGTCTAGTATTCCAAACATCATTTTTCCAGTGTAAACTGGGTCTAAAGGAATGTCTGTTTTTTCTTTAAAGCAATTTAAGAAATTTACTAATTCTTTGTCAGCTTTTGCGTACCCGCCAAAATGATAATCTGTATGTAAATTCCAATTAACTTGATGTGCAAATTTACAAATTTCTGTTTGTAAAAAATTGCCTTTCAAAGCGGGAAACCCTAAAACTTGTTGACGGAGTTGTGAACAATTTATGAGTCCTGAAATAGTGCCTCCTGTGCCTACAGCTACACAAATGAAATCAAAATCAAAATCTTCTTTTTCCAAAATTTCTTCACAACCTTTAACAGCAAGTTCATTGGTGCCTCCTTCTGGAATTATGAATGAATTGTGGTAGGTGTTTTTTAAAGATGCTATAAAAGCAGGTTCCTCTTTCCTTCTGTAGTCGGATCGACTTACAAACTTGAAAGACATTCCGTGTTTTTTGGCAAAAGAAAGTGTAGGATTTTCTTCAACTTTATCTAAAAGTTCTTCCCCTCTAATAACTCCAATTGTTTTTAGATTGTTTTCAAAACCAGCATATGCAGTAGCAGCAATATGGTTGGAATAGGCGCCTCCAAAAGTTAATAAAGTATCATGATTTAGTCTTTTGGCTTCTGCAATATTGTATTTTAATTTCCTAAACTTGTTTCCAGAAATAAACGGATGGATTAAATCTTCACGTTTGATGAAAAGTTGAACGTTGGCATTTTTTGTTTCTTCTAGAACAATTTCTTGGTTGTACAAAACTATCTCTCTTTATAGAATTCAAAGATAAGAGGAACGTTTAAAATAGGTAGCTTAAAAAGCCCCAAAATGGTCGCTCTTTTATGTAATTTAAGTTTCGCTCATTTTGATAGGCTTCTTTTTCAAAACTTATATTTCTGTAAGCTTCATTAAAATTTCTAAATCGCATTACGCCAATAAGCCATTCTATTAGATACCAAATGTAAAAAGGGAGAATAAATAATTCTAATTGTTGCTTTAGGTGAATTCGCTCATGGTTAATAAGCACATCGTCTTCTTTTAGTCTATTTTCTTTTAAGATAATTACAGGCCAAAGTGTAAGGCCAACATATCTTTTAGGAAAAATGTATTTAAAAATTAGAATCATAAAGCAGCTTTTAGTAGAGCTGTAGTTTTCTGTTATCTTTGTAAAGATAATAGGATTTGCTGTTATAAAAATTTATAACGGTTATTTTTAATCTTAATTTAAGAAAAGCATAATTTTTATAACTTTTTTTGAGAATAGTACAATAGATGAAAAAAATTTTAAAGCCTGAAGAAGGCGATTATTATTTGTCGCCTGAGGGCTATCGGGTTTTTACAGAACAATATCATTTAAAGAGAGGATATTGTTGTGAGAATGGATGTAGGCATTGTCCGTATGGTTTTAAAAAGAATAGAAGATAACGAATTGAAAATTTCAATTTTATAAAAAATAGATTGATGATTGATACCCAAAATACTTTTGAAAACGAAATTTTAGTTGGGATTCCAGAGGTGCTTCCTGTTAAAAAGGAATATGATAAAAATGTGAATCATGCTCCAAAGCGAAAGAATATTTTAACTTCAGAAGAAAAGAAATTAGCACTTAAAAATGCATTACGATATTTTGATAAGAAGTTTCATGCAGAATTACTTCCAGAATTTAAAGAAGAGTTAGAAACTTACGGTCGTATTTACATGTATCGACTTCGTCCAGATTATAAAATGTATGCACGGCCTATTGATCAATATCCAGCAAAGTCAAAACATGCTGCTGCAATTATGTTGATGATTATGAATAATCTTGATCCAAAAGTGGCGCAGCATCCGCATGAGTTGATTACTTATGGAGGGAATGGAGCTGTTTTTCAAAATTGGGCACAATACCGATTAACGATGAAGTATTTGGCCGAAATGAATGATGAGCAAACCTTGGTAATGTATAGTGGGCACCCAATGGGGTTATTTCCGTCACATAAAAATGCGCCAAGAGTGGTGGTAACAAACGGGATGATGATTCCAAACTATTCAGCACAAGACGATTGGGAGAAATTTAACGCGCTTGGAGTTACTCAATATGGACAAATGACTGCTGGAAGTTATATGTATATTGGTCCGCAAGGAATTGTTCATGGAACAACAATTACGGTTTTAAACGGATTTAGAAAAATTAAGAAAGACCCTAAGGGAGGTGTTTTTGTAACTTCTGGCTTGGGAGGAATGAGTGGAGCTCAGCCAAAAGCAGGAAATATTGCAGGATGTATAACTGTTTGTGCAGAGGTAAATCCGAAGGCAACAGAGACAAGGCATTCTCAAGGATGGGTAGATGAAGTGATTTCTGATTTAGATGAATTAACAAAAAGAGTAAAGGAAGCACAGGTCCAAAAACAAACTGTTTCCATAGCTTATCAAGGAAATGTAGTAGATGTTTGGGAGAAATTTGATAAAGAAAATATTTATATTGATTTAGGTTCCGATCAAACTTCTTTACACAATCCATGGGCTGGAGGGTATTATCCTGTGGGATTATCTCTTGAAGAATCGCAATCCTTAATGGCAAATGATGCCGAAACCTTTAAAGCTAAAGTTCAAGAAAGTTTATGCCGACATGCAGCAGCTATAAACAGACATGCAGAAAAAGGAACGTATTTTTTTGATTATGGGAATGCTTTTTTATTAGAGGCTTCACGTGCAGGTGCAGCGGTGATGGCAAAAAATAATATCGATTTTAAATACCCAAGTTATGTGCAAGATATTATGGGGCCTATGTGTTTTGATTATGGTTTTGGTCCTTTTAGATGGGTGTGTGCTAGTGGAGATCCTCAAGATTTAAAAAAGACAGATGCTATAGCTTGTCAAGTACTGGAGCGTATAAAAGCAACAGCTCCAAAGGAAATTCAGAAACAATTAGAGGATAATATAAAATGGATTAAATCTGCTCAAGAAAATAAGCTTGTAGTTGGTTCTCAAGCACGTATTTTATATGCAGATGCAGAAGGAAGAATAGAAATTGCCAAAGCTTTTAACAAGGCAATAGCAAATAATGAAATAGGTTTTGTAATTTTAGGGAGAGATCATCACGATGTTAGTGGAACGGATTCTCCATACAGAGAAACCTCTAATATATATGATGGTTCTAGTTTTACAGCAGACATGGCTATTCATAATGTAATTGGTGATAGTTTTAGAGGTGCCAGCTGGGTGAGTATTCATAACGGTGGTGGCGTTGGATGGGGAGAAGTTATAAATGGAGGTTTTGGTATGATTCTTGATGGTACTATAGAAGCAGATAAACGTTTACAATCTATGTTATTTTGGGATGTAAATAATGGAATAGCTAGAAGAAGCTGGGCAAGAAATGAAGAAGCTGTTTTTGCAATAAAACGAGCAATGAATGCTGAGCCTAATTTAAAAGTAACACTTCCAAATTTTGTAGATGAAGATTTGCTATAGTAATTAGAATACCTTTTTTATCTAGTTTTAGATGAAATTTTTAAATAAACGAAGAACTTTAAAGTGAAATAAAATGAAACATTCATATTTAATTTAAGTCGCTTAGGAGGCTAATTATTTGGATGTTTTATGTGGCAATTAAAAACAATAAAAAAATAAACCATGAGAACAATAAAACTCCTTTCTGGAATGTTGCTTGTTACACTCCTTATGAGCGCTTGCTCTAGTGTAAGTGTTGCAACAGATTACGACCGACACGTAGATTTTAGTAAGTATAAAACTTTTGCGTTTTATAAACCTGGTATTGATAAAGCAGAAATTTCTGATCTTGATAAGAAAAGAATCTTACGCTCAATACAATACGAACTACAGAATAGAGGCTATAGATTGTCTGAGAATCCAGATATTTTAGTAAGTATTTTTACTAAAGAAGTGGATCGTGTTAGTGTTTATAATAACGTTGGTTGGGGTTGGGGTTATTACGGTTACCCATATTGGGGTGGCGGTTACAATTCTGTGTCTACGGAAACCGAAGGCTCACTTTATATTGACTTAATTGATGCTGGTAAAAAAGAATTAGTTTGGCAAGGTAAAGGAACTGGTTATTTGGTTACCAATGGAAATCTAGCTAAAAAAGAGGAACGTATAACCGAATTTGTTAAAGAAATTTTAGAACAGTTCCCTCCAGTTTCTACACAAGTAGCTGTAGTTCAAAACGGACAATAAAATAGTACTTATAAAATATTTTAAACTGAGTTAGCCTCACAATTTTGAGACTGACTCAGTTTTTTTTGGTGATTATTTTTTTAGATTAATTATATCGGATCAATTCATACTTCTCCTTTAATTCCTTTAATTTTTCTGGATATTTGCTAGCTACGTTTTCTTGCTGACCGAAATCTTCTTTTAAGTTATATAATTGATCTTCTTTAGAAATTCCAGTTTCAATTTTTACGGTTTCTATAAAAGAGGGCGCTGTGTCATTTTTTGGAATCATTACCCATTCATTTTCTCTTATAAAAGTTCCATAAGACCCTTGAAGTATGATGTCTTCTCTTCCTACTTCTGAGTTTCCTAAAAATTCAGCTAATAAGTCTACACTATCATTGGTTTTTTCACTGCTTCCAATCAACTTAGCAATCGAAGAAAAAATATCAATCTGACTTACTATTGCGTCAGAAACTCCAGGTTTTATTGTTCCTTTCCAATATGTAAAAAATGGGACTCTAGTTCCAGCTTCATAAAGGCTATATTTTCCTCCTCTTAATCCTGCTGTTACGTTATGATTTCCAATTTTTTCTTCTGCTTCATCATAATAACCATCATTTATAACAGGGCCATTATCACTAGAAAAAATAATAAGAGTGTTTTCTAATATTCCTTGTTCTTCAAGGGTTTTTACAAATTCTCCCACACACCAATCCGCTTCAAGGATAACATCTCCTCTTGGTCCCATTCCAGATTTTTCTACAAAGCGTTTATTTGGAGTTCTTGGAACATGAGGTTGTTGCAGTGCGTAGTATAGAAAAAAGGGTTTTTCTTTATGTTCTTTTACGTAATTTTTAGCTTCATTTAAAAAATTATCAGCCATATCTTCATCAATCCATTTGGCTTTTTCACCACCTTTCATAAAACCGATTCTAGGAATTCCATTTACAATACTATTATTATGTCCATGGTGCCATTTCATTTTTGTCAATTCCGGATTTTCTTTTCCTGTTGGTTCCCCATCAAAGTTTTGTTCATAACTAACTTCAATCGGGTCTTCTTTCTCTAGTCCAACTACATCTCCGTTTTTTATATAAACAGTAGGAACTCTATCTTGAGTTGCTGCCATTATATAAGAATAATCAAAGCCAACTTCATTAGGGCTGGGTTTTATTGTTTCATTCCAATCTATAATTCCTGTGCCTAATCCTAGATGCCATTTCCCTACAATTCC
This sequence comes from Galbibacter sp. L-19, assembly GCF_056857615.1. Taxonomy (NCBI): domain Bacteria; kingdom Pseudomonadati; phylum Bacteroidota; class Flavobacteriia; order Flavobacteriales; family Flavobacteriaceae; genus Galbibacter; species Galbibacter sp. L-19. Next base: position 97,260 of record NZ_JBSXNL010000065.1, on the reverse strand, counting down.
TGTATGATATCCTTTACTTTTAAGTATTTTAGGAAGTGTAACTTGATTTGGTTTTATAAGTAATGGCGCTGTTCCTGGTAATATTTTAGCATCTTTTTCTCGCCAAGGATATACTCCTGTTAATAAAGAATACCTACTTGGGGTACATGTTGAAGCAGCAGCATATCCATTGGTAAATATAACTCCATTATTAGCAAGTTTATCCATGTTTGGAGTGTGTATAGTTGAAGCGCCATTAAAACTAACGTCTCCATATCCTAAATCGTCCATATAAATAATTACAACATTAGGACTTTTAGTACTTTCTATTTTTTCTACTGAAGTTTCTTTTTTACAACTTATAAGAAATATAGAAATAAAAACGTAAATAAATACAGTGTTAAAAATAAGTTTTGTTCTTTTATTAGCTTTCATTTTATAAATTTTGGTAAAGTTTGATAAATGTAATAATTTTTAGATTAGGTTGAGAATTTTTTTTAACAAACTAATTTTAAGTCTAATAGCATTATATAAGTTGAAAAATATCTTTGTGTTCATTTTAAGACAACGTTTTCGTAAGGTTTTGTATTTTTAAAAATCTAAAACAAAGCATATGCAAACCGGTTATAAAAGCAATCCATTATTAGATCGTTTACCAAAACATTTAAAGCAATTTATAAAGCCTCAGAACTATAACGATTACACTTCTATAAATCAAGCGGTGTGGCGTTATGTGATGCGTAAGAATGTGAATTATTTAAGTAAGGTTGCGCATAAATCATATACAGAAGGTTTGCAAAAAACAGGGATTTCTATCGATCGAATTCCAAGTATGTATGGAATGAATAGAATATTGAAAGACATAGGATGGGCAGCCGTTGCAGTAGATGGTTTTATCCCTCCAAATGCTTTTATGGAGTTCCAAGCTTATAATGTGTTAGTAATAGCTTCGGATATTAGACAGCTTGAAAATATAGAATACACCCCTGCACCAGATATTATTCATGAAGGGGCAGGACATGCACCTATTATTGCAAATCCAGAGTATGCAGAGTATTTAAGACGTTTTGGAGAGATTGGATGTAAAGCAATTTCTAGTGCAAAAGATTATGAAATGTATGAGGCTATACGCCATCTTTCTATTATAAAAGAAGCCGATGGAACTACTGCTTCCGAAATTGAAAAAGCTGAAAAGCGAGTGGAAGATTTGCAGCAGAATATGGGAGAGCCTAGTGAAATGTCTTTAATCAGAAATTTACATTGGTGGACGGTTGAGTATGGTTTAATTGGAACATTTGATAATCCAAAAATTTATGGTGCTGGTTTATTGTCTTCTATTGGAGAAAGTAAGTGGTGTATGACGGATGCTGTAAAAAAAGTACCATATAATATGCAGGCGGCATACCAAGATTTTGATATTACAAAACCACAACCGCAGCTTTATATTACTCCAGATTTTGCATATCTAAGTTTGATTTTGGAAGAATTTGCTAATACAATGGCGCTCCGAAAAGGAGGCTTGAAAGGGATGCTAAAACTAATAAATTCTAACGCTTTAGGAACGGTGGAATTAAGTACTGGAATTCAGATTTCAGGAACTTTTTCAAATGTAATCGAGTTTGAAGGGAAGCCTATTTATTTTCAAACAGAAAAAGAGACAGCGCTTTCTTACAGAGACAAAGAATTGGTTGGGCACGGAATAGAAAAGTATCAACAAGGATTTGGGAGTCCGTTAGGAAAACTTAAGGGGATAAACCTAGCTATTGAAGATATGAGCCCTAGAGATTTAAAGGCGTATAATATTTATGAAGGACATCAAGTGGATTTGGAGTTTGAAGGCGGTGTAACTGTTTCTGGAACTATTATTACTGGAACTCGGAATTTAATGGGTAAAATTATACTTATTAGTTTTGATAATTGTACTGTAAAACATAAAGGCGAAGTTTTATTTGAACCTTCACAAGGTATTTATAATCTTGCTGTTGGGAAAGAAGCAATCTCCGCTTATAATGGCCCCGCAGATGTAAATAGTTTTGATTTAATAACACATAGCCATTCTGAAGAAACAAAAAAGCAAAAAAATAATAATACCAAGATGCTTGAAACGTTATATTTACAAGTGCGCGAATATAGGGAAGGGGAAAATAAAACGATTTCAAGACATAAGGTTTTTGAGCAATTACAAGAATTTTATCCAGAGGACTGGTTGTTGTCTGTTGAGCTTTATGAACTTGCAAAAAATAATGGAGATGATGATTTTTCTGAGGAAATTCTGAATCATCTCGAGTCGGTAAAAAGAAACCGACCTACAGTAGGGCATTTAATAGACGATGGGATTTCATTAGTAAACGATGCATTGGTGAAATAGGTCGCTTTAAAAAGATTTTATATTTTTATCCAAATTCAATTACTTATTCAGTTTGAAAAAATACTTATTTATTATCGGTTTCATTTTGGCTAATGTAGCATGTAAAAATGATGACACTCATAAAACTAGACTGGCTACAGAAGCCGATTCTCTAAGACTTCTTCAAAAGAAAGAACGAGTAATTACAGATGAGCAGCGGGTTAAAGATATGTTGAGAGCTAAGAATAACCAACTCTCAACAGAAGACTCTATTTACTATCTGGCAAAAATAAAAAGACCAAAAGATTCTGCTTTTATAGTGATGAATCTCTACGGAAAAGTAAAACATTTAGGAAAATTACAAGAGTTTAAACAAACTGCTATTATTAAGGATAATAAAACAATTACTTCTCGAATTGATGGAAATGTTTTTAGAATAGATAAATCTTCTAAGAATCGTTATAAAATATACACACACAGTGTAACAAATGCTAATTTTAGTGCCTACGATATTGATTTTGGAGACACCCCAATTTCTATAAGAAAAGCAACACGCACCGCAAATTTTTACTACGATTTGTTACCAAAAAAAGAATTTAAATATACTGTAGAGAATAAGAATAAGTTTTTTACCATTAGAAAAGATAGGTTAATTAAAGGAGATTCTATTTTAGATACCTTGGCTAGCGGCGCTAGAATTTATCGTTCAAATGGGTTGTTAGATATACAAGATGCTACTGCTTTAAACACCTATTATTTTGTGGACAGTACTAGTGTGCTCGAAAAATTAATTATTCAAGATACTGTAAGTGTATTAACTAATATTACGCTTAGTGGAAAAAGTGAATCTATAGATAAAACTACCAAATATTCTAGTGCATTTGTCAATGATTCGGTTTTTAAAACTTTTGAAGTTTCAGAAAAACAAGACAAAAATTCTAAGCATGTAGTGGCATATAACATAGATTCAATAATTAAGCAATATCATTATAATAAGGACTTTAAATTTACGCTAAAAGCAATAGATTCTTTTAACCTTGAAAACACCTATCCTCAGTATTATAGGTCTTTAATAGATACTACATTTTTTGTTTATAGTAAGCCTTTTTCTATTAATAAAATGGATACTAAATGGCGATATTCGGTCCGGTATACGCGAAAAACAAATGCCAATCCAACTACTATTGAAGTTTCTGTGTCAAAGAAGGAATTGATAAAGGTTGAAGATACTACTTTTGTTTTTGAAGCTCCTCTTTCGCCTATTAAAAAGCCAATTAATATTGGCGATTTATCTGAGCAAGATTATAAGGTTTCCGATTTCGATATAAACTTTGATGGGTATACAGATTTGAGTTTTCCAGAAGGGTTTGATTTAAATAGAAATGCTACGTATGCTGTTTATTTGTACAATCCTGAGTCGAATACTTTTGTCAAAAATGAAGCTTTTACAGGTCCTTCAATGGCACCGTATATTTTAATTGATAAAGATAATAAGTCGGCTATTTATACTTCTAAAACTGGAGGAGGTAATTATAGTGCCCGAATTGTTAAAATTGGAGATAACGGCATGATTTTATACAAAGAAACCTACTGGAGTACCTCTTCTGACGGAAAAATTAGTATTCATTATCAGAAAACCGAAAATAATTCGGTTGTAGAAAAGAGTAATGATATGGCTAAAGGAAAATCTTGGGATGTAAAAGATTTTAAAAACGAATTTTTGAATTGGGTGAAGGAAAGAATCAAAAATTAATTTTCAATTCTTTGTGAATTTATCTCGAGGGAGTTAATTTGTTGAGGTTCTGTAATTGTTTGTTTATTGTAAACCAATTTCCATCCTAAAGAATTTGTGAGAACATAGAAGCGAGATAATTCGCTAATTAATCTGTTTTCAGCATTTTCTTTTAGGTTAGAATTATCAATTCTTTTTCCAATGGCAATATGGACTTCATCTTTTATTTTATTAAAATCGTTTGCGTTAAACGGATTCAAATAATCTCCAGAAATATCGTAGTATTTTAAGTCGGGGAAAATTTTAATTTCAGGAGCTGGGATGTCGGTAATATAAAGAGTTTGATGTTCTTCATCTACATCAAAATTTATTTTACTGAGGTCGTAAGCAACAGTTACTTCTGCATTTACTACTACCAATGCCTTTTTTTCGGTAGTTAATAAATTAGCAAATATTTTTTCTGATTGTTTGTAATTATATACTTGTGAAAAGTGTCCTTCAGTAACAATTAATTTGCTAACATTTTTTATTTCTTGCTGAATTAAAGCGGTATTTTCTTTTAGGTATTTAGAACGTTCATCATAGCGTTTGTACAATTGATACGTCCATAAAATAAGTAAAGTGATGATGATTCCGAAAAGAACTTTTCGCATGTTAGAATGTTATATGTGGATGTTTTTCTGAAAGATACACAATTTTCTGCTGAAGTTTTTCTTGAAATTTTTTAAATTCATCACTTTCCGTATTGAAAGGACGATGTGATAATCCGCTTTGAATTTTTTCAACCTCCTTCATCGTATTTGTACAAGAAGAAGCAACGGCTGTTTCTTTAAACTTTTCCCAAATGTAATTTATGGCCGTTTTGTTAGGATGTATCATGTCTTCTGCATAAAAACGATAATCTCGTAATTCATCCATCATAATTTCGTAAGAAGGAAAGTAAGAAATGGAAGTATCCTTTTCTATAATTTGGTGAACTGCAGTTATTAAATGCGCTTTACTACGTTGATTTTCTATAAAACCGTCTTTAAGGTGTCTCACTGGAGAAACCGTAAATAGTATAGCAGCTTTAGGGTTGATTTCTTTTATTAAACGGGTAATTACTTTAAGAGATGCTTCAATCTCAATTGCATTAAAAAGTACTTTATTAAAGTTTTTTTGCGGTACCTTATGGCAGTTAGCAACTAAATTAGCACTTTCTTTATTCTCATAACCCCAAGCAGTACCCAAAGTAAAAACTATATGAGAGGCTGTTTTTAAAAAAGAAAATGACTCTTCTAGAATTTCATTGAGCTTGTTTAAAAATATTTCTTCGGATGGATTACTCAATACTGAATGAACTTCAAAACAGTGCCAGCGTTCATTTAAAAAGAAAACATCTTCTTTGGTGAACTTTTTTTGCTGAATTATTCTGGAAATTAAATTTTCAATCGCTTTTGGATGAAAAATAATTCCAAATGAATTGACAAGCGATTGAAATTTATAATACGAAAATTTTTTTCCAATATTCTCTACAAAACAAGATCCCATTAAAAACACTTTAGCATTATAATCTATTGAGTTTTCTAGTGGTTTTAATGGAATTTGTGTTTGTAGTTTCATGCGAATTATTCTATGATAAATAATTGATTTTTAATATCTTATATAGTTATGTGAGAAATCAGAACCTTTTAACACCTTTGCTTTATTGATCCACTCATGTGGAAGTGATTTTTAGCTAAGCTAAACACAGGCTATGCTCATAATAAAATCCCTCAATGAGGGGCTTTATTTTTTCTCAATCAATCCTGCTCTACGTAATAAAGCTTCTGGTTGTGGCTCTTTTCCTCTAAAACGTTTGTACAACTCCATTGGGTTTTCTGTCCCTCCTTGAGAAAGTACATTTTCTTTAAATTTCTGAGCTACTTCTTTGCTAAAAATACCTTTTTCTTTAAAAAACTCAAAAGCATCGGCATCTAAAACTTCTGCCCATTTGTAGCTGTAATACCCTGCAGAATAACCACCTTGAAAGATGTGTGAAAAAGCTGTACTCATACATGTTTCTGGAGTTTCTGGATATAAACTCGTTGCTTCAAAAACCTTACTTTCATGCGCCTTTACATCTTCAATAGTACTTGGGTCAATACCGTGCCAACTCATGTCTAGCATTCCAAAACTTAATTGGCGTAGCGTTTGCATTCCTTCCATAAAAGTAGCCGATTCCTTTATTTTTGTAACAAATTCCATTGGAATAACCTCATTAGTTTGGTAATGTCTTGCAAAAATTTCTAAAGCCTCTTTTTCATAACACCAGTTTTCTAAAACTTGGCTAGGAAGTTCTACAAAATCCCAATAAACACTAGTTCCACTTAGGCTAGGATAGGTGGTATTTGCTAGCATTCCATGTAAGGCGTGTCCAAATTCATGAAATAATGTAGTTACTTCGTTAAAAGTAAGTAATGAAGGTTTAGAAGTGGTAGGTTTAGTAAAATTGCAAACAATAGAAATATGAGGACGAGAGTTGTCGTTATTTTTCTTCCATTGCGATTTATAAACGGTCATCCAAGCGCCATTTCTTTTTCCAGGACGTGGGTGGAAATCCGCATAAAAAATAGCGGTTAATTCGCCGTTTTCGTCTAAAACTTTGTACGTTTTTACGTCTTTATGATAGGTGTCTACTTCCTTAGTTTCTTCAAATTGAAGACCATATAATTTTTCAGCAACCGTAAAAACACCATCAATAACATTTTCTAATTTAAAATAAGGCTTGAGTTTTTCATCATCTAAATTAAAAAGCTTTTGTTTTAGCTTTTCTGTATAAAAAGCCCCGTCCCATTTTTCGAGCTTTTCAAGTCCGTTTTCTTCTTTGGCAAAGTTTTCTAATTGTTTAAATTCTCGTTGCGCCGCAGGCTTTGCTTTTTCTAAAAGCTCTTCTAAAAAAGTAGTTACTTTTTCTGGAGATTTTGCCATGCGTTCTTCCAAAATAAAATGCGCATGGGTTTTATAACCTAATAATGCTGCTCTTTGCTGTCTTAATCGAACAATTTGTTTTACATTTTCTCGGTTGTCATACTCGTTCCCTTGAAATGCTTTGCTTCCAAATGCTAACGACATTTTTTTGCGGAGTTCTCTGTTTTCAGCATACGTCATTAAAGGAATATAGCTAGGGTAATTGAGTGTAAAAACCCATCCATCTTTATTGCGAGATTTAGCTTCGTCGGCAGCTGCTTCCAACGTACTTTCTGGAAGTCCTTTTAATTCTTCTTCATTAGTAATATGAAGTTCAAAAGCATTGGTTTCTGCTAGTACATTTTCGCCAAATTTTAGACTTAGTTGGGATAATTTCTTATCGATATCTCTTAAAATGGATTTCTTTTCTTCAGGGAGATTTGCTCCATTTCTAGAAAAACCTTTATACGTTTTTTCCAAAAGCATTTGCTGTTCTTTAGAAAGCGTAAGTTCTTTACGAGCTTCCCAAACCGCTTTTACTCTTTTAAAAAGTTGTTCGTTTAAACGGATGTCATTTCCAAATTCCGATAAAAGAGGAGAGATTTCTTGTGCTAATTTCTGAATTTCCTCATTGGTTTCGGCGCTGTTCAAGTTAAAAAAGATGGAAGTAACTCTATCTAATTGAGCTCCCGAAAATTCAAGAGCTTCAATAGTATTTTCAAAAGTAGGAGTTTCCGAATTTGATGTAATCTCATCAATTTCGGATTTTGTTTTTTTAATCTCTTCTTGAATTGCAGGAAGAAAATCTTCGTTTTTTATTGCTGAAAAAGGAGCCGTTTGATAAGGCGTTGTAAATGTATGATTAAGCAAATTTGCCATGTTCTAATTTTTATAAGATAATTGAATTCCTCATAGAGGATTTTTATTTTCCCAAAGTCCGTCCAGAGTTAACCAATGTACTCTACCTCGAAATGGGTTAAATTTGTTCTGTTTGAATACCCCCATGTGCTTGCACCGAGGTTCTTTTATTTACAAAGTAATAAACTTTCTCTAAAATAGAGAGGTCGCTTAAAGAATGATTAACATTTTTTAAAACAACAAAATATAAAATTTTGAATACTTTAAAAGTAATTAAAGTTGTTTTGTAGGACTCTCTCTTCAAGGGAACTAAGTTATAAATCTGAATATCCGAGTAAAAATACAAGACCACTTCGCTATAAGAAAAAAGACTAAATATTATAAAATTAGCAGTTTAAAAAAAAAGTATTACTAAAATCCTCTTTTTATCCATTTTCATCATTACAACGTATTAATTAAGACATAATCGATTTTAGTGAAACTTTTTTCAAATAAAAAAACCATAAGAAATACAGCTTCGTAGGTGAGGTTGTTGAAGAGGAATTTAAAGTTAAAATAATAATATAAGATACACACCAAACCTACTTTTAATACGCTGTGTAAATCCCCTAAACAGTAATGTATTGGATTTTTAAAAAAAAATAGGCTTACCCTCAGAGCCTATTTTTTTATTTCTTCTGCACCTTTTATAACTTTCTCTTTTAAAGATTCTTTGTAGGCTACTATGTTGTTTTGAACAGAAAGGTCTGCAGAGCCTATAATTTGAGCGGCTAGAATACCAGCATTTTTAGCTCCATTAAGCGCTACAGTGGCAACAGGAACGCCTCCAGGCATTTGAAGTATAGAAAGCACAGAATCCCATCCGTCGATAGAGTTACTACTTTTTACAGGAACCCCAATTACAGGAAGCGGAGATAGCGAAGCTACCATTCCTGGTAAATGCGCAGCACCACCAGCACCAGCAATAATTACAGAAATCCCATTTTTATGAGCATTCTTACCGAAGTCGTACATTTTTTCTGGCGTGCGGTGTGCAGAAACTATATCTACCGTTACTTCAATTCCTAATTCTTTTAAAACATCTATTGCGTCTTGCATTACTGGGAGGTCACTCGTGCTCCCCATGATAACTGCTACTTTTGCCATTTTTTAAAATTTGTATTCTTAATTTAAAATTATAAATTGCCTATTGCCTATTGCCTATTGCCTACTGCCTATCGTCTAAAATAATTTTATTCAGCAATAACCCTAATACTTTTCTTTACCTGTTCTGCTATTTCTCTAGCTTTGGCTATATCTTTATTTACAATAGTTACGTGTCCCATTTTTCTAAACGGACGTGTTTCTCGTTTTCCGTAAATATGTGGTGTAACCCCTTCCATTGCCATAATTTTTTCAATGTTTTTGTATACAACAGAACCAGTATAGTTTTCATCCCCTACCAAATTAACCATAATACCTGCTACCTTACTTTCTGTGTTGCCCAATGGAAGTCCTAAAATAGCACGAATTTGTTGTTCAAATTGATTGGTATAGCTGGCTTCAATACTGTAATGTCCACTGTTATGAGGGCGTGGAGCTACTTCATTTACTAAGATTTCATCGTTTTCTGTTTGAAACATTTCAACAGCCAAAAGTCCCACATGTTCATAAGCTTTAGAAACTTTTAAAGCAATAAGTTGTGCTTTTTTTGCAACTTCTTCACTAATACGAGCTGGACAAATTACATATTCCACTTGGTTGGCTTCTGGATGAAACTCCATTTCTACTACTGGATATGTTTTTACATTCCCTTTGCTATCACGTGCCACAATTACTGCCAATTCATTTTTAAAAGGAATCATTTTTTCAGCAATACACTCACCCTCTGGTAAACCTTCCAAATCAGAATAAGTTCTAATTACTTTTACACCCTGACCATCATAACCAAAACGAGCGCTTTTCCATACAAAAGGAAAGGCTAGAGATTCGTTTTTAACGGCATTTAGTATTTCATCAGGATAAGCAAAGCGTTTAAAATCGGCTGTTGGAATTTGGTGATCAACATAAAACAGCTTTTGTGTAGCTTTATTATTGATGGTTTTTAATGTTTTAGCAGAAGGAAAAACAGTTTTTCCTTCTTTTTCTAATTGTGCTAGTGCGTCAACGTTTACATTTTCAATTTCAAAAGTTAAAACATCTACTTTTTTTCCGAACTCATAAACTGTGTCGTAATCCATTAAATCGCCTTGGAAAAATTCATTACAAGCTATTCTAGAAGGAGCATCATTACTTGGATCTAGCACAAGGGTTTGGATATCATACTTTCTTGTTTCGTAAAGCATCATTTTACCAAGTTGTCCACCGCCTAAAATACCAAGTTTAAAATCTGATGAAAAGTAGTTCATGTTCTTATATTTTTAAAACTGACTGTATGTTTCTGCTACAAATTGTAAATACAAATTTGATTTTGCAAAAGTATGGCTAAATATGAAATCTACATAATTAATCCCTCACAGAGGGTTTAATTCTCCGATTTGCTGTGTCTAAATAAATTAAGGTTGTTTTGTCTGATACCTCATGGGCTTGCCCTGAAGTAGTTCATTAGAGCGTAAGAATACATTTTTGTTTGAGAGGCTTTTAAAAATTAAGTTTTAAGCAATTAAATGCTAACTATTTGGTTATAACTATATAAAAGAGCGATTTTTTTGTGAAAAAAGTGTAATTATTGCTGAAAACGATTAAATTTAAAGGAAAACAAAAATCTAAATGGTATCTTTGCAACTTTATAATTTTTAGGAGATTGATTAAGCTTCACGATAAATATTTTGAACCTTTTATTTCTGCAGAAGAAATAGATGCTGCCATAAAAAAGATGGTGGAAAAGGTAAAAGCCGATTTTAAAGATGAGACACCTATTTTTATATGTGTGTTAAATGGTGCTTTTATGTTTGCCTCAGACTTTATGAAGCATTACGACCAAGATTGTGAGATTACTTTTGTTAAATTAAGTTCTTACCGAGGGATGTCGTCTACAGGAATAGTAAAAACACTTTTAGATGTTCCAGATACTGTAGAGGAAAGAAGTGTTGTTATTTTAGAGGATGTTATTGACACTGGAAATACCGTAAAAGAACTGGTCTCTATGTTTTCTCAAATTAATGTAAAGAGGTTTAAAATAGCATCTATGTTTTACAAACCAGAAATATATAGCGGGGAGTATAATATTGATTATGTTGGGATTGAAATTCCCGACAAGTTTATTGTAGGTTATGGGCTTGATTATGACGAATTAGGAAGAAATTTACCAGAAGTATATAAAATAAAAGAATAAAATATGATCAATTTAGTACTGTTCGGAAAACCAGGAGCAGGTAAAGGTACACAAGCTAATTTTTTAAAAGAGAAATACAATTTAAAGCATATATCTACCGGCGATGTTTTCAGATTTAATATTAAAAACGGCACTGAATTAGGTACACTAGCTAAGTCATATATTGACAAGGGAGAGTTGGTTCCAGATGAAGTAACTATTAACATGCTTAAGGCTGAAGTAGAGAAAAATCCGGACGCTAGTGGTTTTATTTTTGACGGTTTTCCAAGAACAAATGCACAGGCAGAAGCTCTAGACGATTTGTTGGAAGAAAAAGAAATGAAAATTGATGCAACAATAGCGTTAGAGGCAGATGATGAAGTTTTAATCCAACGCCTATTAGAACGTGGGAAAGTAAGCGGAAGAAGTGATGATCAAGACGAAAGTAAAATTAGAAATCGTTTTGACGAATACAACGAGAAAACAGCTCCTTTGATGCAGTATTATAAGAAGCAAGATAAATTCCATAGTGTAAACGGAATTGGATCTATTGAAGATATTACAGAGCGTTTGAGTAAAGTTATTGCTACGCTTTAATGATTGTAACTACCTTGAGTTTGTTTAAACGAGGTTGACTAAATAAGTCATGAGGTATTATAATATTACATCAAAATGTAAACTCCTTCAAAGAGTTTATTAAGCTTTATATATAGTGAGCGCTCTCTGAATTTAAGAATTATGAGAGCGTATTTTTTTGAAAAACTTAGTGAAGAATTTTTAGTATAAAATTGGACAGCTAATCAATTTTACAATACAAAAACATATTTAAATGACAGAAGGGAATTTTACAGATTATGTAAAGATTAGAGTGACATCTGGTAAAGGTGGGCAGGGATCCGCACATTTACGCAGGGAAAAATATGTAGCTTATGGTGGGCCAGATGGTGGAGATGGTGGTCGTGGAGGTCATGTAATAATTCAGGGAGATAAAAATCTTTGGACACTTTTTCATTTTAAATTTAAAAGAGTGTACCAAGCAGGGCATGGAGAACATGGGAGTAAACAAACCAGTACAGGTGCCGATGGAGCAGACGTTTATATGAAAGTTCCTCTGGGGACTCAAGTAAAGGATGCCGAAACTAATGAGGTTTTGTTTGAAATTACCGAAGATGGGGAAGAAAGAATCATCGCTAAAGGTGGAAAAGGTGGTTTAGGTAATAATCATTTTAAATCGGCTACCAATCAAACCCCTCGATATGCTCAGACGGGCTTGCCTGGAGAAGAGCGAGAAATTTTATTAGAGCTAAAATTATTAGCCGATGTTGGTTTAGTTGGTTTTCCAAATGCAGGAAAATCTACCTTACTTTCTGTAATTACTTCAGCAAAACCAAAAATTGCAGACTATGAGTTTACCACGCTAAAACCTAATTTAGGAATTGTTCAGTATAGAGATTTTAGGACTTTTGTAATGGCAGATATCCCTGGAATTATAGAAGGAGCTTCCGAAGGAAAAGGTTTAGGGTATTACTTTTTAAGGCATATTGAGCGGAATTCAACCTTGTTATTCTTGGTTCCAGCAGATGCAAAAGATATCTATAAAGAGTATGAAATTCTTTTAAACGAACTTCAAAAATACAATCCAGAATTACTAGATAAGGAACGTTTGGTAGCTATTTCAAAATCGGATATGTTAGATGATGAGTTAAAAGCAGAAATGAAAATAGAACTCGATAAAAATTTTAAAGAAATAGATTATATGTTTATTTCTTCTGTAGCTCAACAAGGGATTCAGCAATTAAAAGATAAATTGTGGATTATGTTGAATAAAAATGAAGAAGACTAGATACAAGTTTTTTTTGCTTAATTTTAGCAAAAAAGAAGGCTATGTATTTCAAATCTTTAGGATTTTTTTGTTGCTTGATCTTGTGTGCTTGTGGAAGCGTTCAAGTAGCGTATGATTACGATAAGAAAAAAGATTTTTCCAATTATAAAAGCTACGATTATTACCCAGAAATGGAAAGTGGCTTAAGCGATCTAGATAATAAACGACTGTTTAGACATATAGATAGTTTATTGCAAACACGTGGTTTTGAGTATTCTACAACGCCAGATATTTATATCAATATTAAAACTTCAACCCGACCAAAACCTAGCAATAGTTCGGTAGGAATTGGGATTGGAGGTACAGGAAGAAATATTGGTGGAGGCGTTTCTGTAGGACTTCCCGTTGGTGGTGCCGAGCAGTATAGAGAAATTATATTTGATATAGTAGATGCCACTGAAGACGAGTTAATTTGGCAAGCAGTAAGTGAAGGAACTATTTCTGAACAAATGACTCCAGAAATACGTGATGCCAAACTAAAAGCAGTTGTAGATAAAGTGTTTTCTAATTACCCTCCACAGTAATAATTTCTTACAAATGATTGTTAACAATAAATCCTTAGGACTACTTTTTTTATTGATTGGATTTATTGTTTCTGCTCAGCAGTCGAGTTTGGAGAAGGCAAATTCTTTTATAAAGTCTAATAAAATTGCTCAAGCAAAAGAAGTATTGCTTTTAGCTTCCCAAAAAAATCCAGACCCGAAAATAACAGAGCGTTTAGGCGATGTCTATGGAATTGAAAAAGATTGGGATGCTGCAGCAAAGTATTATAAGATTTTAGTTGATAAAGATCCTAAAAATGCCAACTACCATTTTAAGTATGGCGGTGTTTTAGGGATGATTTCTTTGGAAAGTAAAATAAGAGCGTTAACACTTCTTGATGATGTAAAGGAGCATTTTAAGATTGCTTGTGCGTTGGATGAAGAGCACCTTGATGTGCGTTGGGCTTCTATAGATTTATACCTTAAGCTTCCAGGAATATTAGGCGGGAGTAATAATAAGGCGTATCAATATTCTGAAGAATTATCTGCAATTGCTCCTATAGAAGGCTATTTATCTAAAGGCTTTATTGAAGCTGAACGGAATAATGAAAAATTGGCTACAACCTATTATCAAAGAGCTTTGGATGTGGTGGCAAAAAATAGTTTTCCTGATAAAAATTATAGAAGAAAAGATATTCATTATCAAATAGGAGATATTGCTTATCAATATAAGTATCAAATAAAAACTGGAATTGACCATATGTTGGTATATAAAAATCTTCATACCCCAGAAAGTATAATTCCGTTAGAAGATGTTTATTATAGGTTGGCTGTGCTGTACCGTTACCAAAAAAATAAGGACAAAGCCAATTATTATATTGAAGAAGCTATAGTGCGAAACCCAAATTCAAAAGATTTTATTTCAGAAAATAAAAAAATTAAAGCCCTGTAATTTTTAAGCTGATTTATATTTTTACTCGGATATTAATGGTTTTAAATGAATTAATATATTCTGCTGAAGGTTTGTCTATAGCAAATTGTCCTTTTATCTTTACAGTCTGAATACGATTTAAAAATTACTACATTGAAAATACATTTCATTGCCATTGGTGGAAGTGCTATGCACAACTTGGCACTTGCTTTACATAACAAAGGATATAAAATAACTGGAAGTGACGATGTTATTTTTGAACCTTCCAAATCTCGTTTGGAGGCTAAAGATTTATGTCCAGAAAGTTTTGGTTGGTTTCCAGAAAAAATTACAGCAGATTTAGATGCTGTAATTCTTGGAATGCATGCAAAAGCAGACAATCCAGAGCTGGAGAAAGCAAAGGAAATGGGATTGAAAATATATTCGTATCCAGAATTTATTTACGAGCAGAGTAAATACAAAACCCGAGTTGTAATAGGTGGGAGTCACGGAAAAACCACTATAACTTCTATGATTTTGCATGTGTTGCATTATCATGATATTGATGTGGATTACATGGTAGGAGCTCAACTTGAAGGTTTTGATACCATGGTGAAACTTACCGAAGAAAATGATTTTATTGTATTAGAAGGAGATGAGTATTTGTCTTCTCCAATAGATAGGCGACCAAAATTTCATCTTTATCAACCAAATATAGCGTTGTTAAGCGGGATTGCTTGGGACCATATTAATGTGTTTCCAACTTTTGAGAATTATGTAGAGCAGTTTAAAATTTTTGTTGATTCAATTGTTGAAGGGGGAAGTATTACCTATAATGAAGAAGACGCTGAGGTGGTAAACGTAGTGGAAGCTTCTGAAAATCAAATTCGAAAAATTCCATATTCTACTCCAGAGTTTACTGTTGAAGACGGTGTAACCTATTTAGAAACTCCAGAAGGCGCTATGCCGATTGAGGTTTTTGGAAGGCATAATTTAAATAATTTGGCAGGAGCCAAATGGCTTTGTCAGCACATGGGGGTAGATGAAGACGATTTTTATGAGGCTATTGCAAGTTTTAAAGGAGCATCTAAACGTTTAGATAAATTAGCAGAAAAAGGAGACAGTGTTATTTATAAGGATTTTGCCCATGCTCCAAGTAAGGTTGTGGCTACTTTAACTGCTGTTAGAGAGCAATTTCCAGAGAGAAAAGTGGTTGCTTGTTTAGAGTTACATACTTACAGTAGCTTAAATGCAACATTTTTAAAAGAATATAAAAATACACTTGATAATGCAGATATAGCAGTGGTGTTTTTCTCCCCAGAAGCTGTTAAAATTAAACAATTAGAAGAAGTTTCTGCGTCTCAAATTGAAGAGGCTTTTAACCGAGAAGATTTAATTGTCTACACAAATCCTGCTAGTTTTAAAGAGTATTTATTTAATCTGAAATTAGAAAATTCAGCTTTATTGCTAATGAGTAGCGGAAATTATGGAGGTCTTGATTTAGAAGAAGTTAAGGCTTTAGTACATCCGCTTTAGCTTCTAAAACTTATTATACGCCACGAATACACGAATATATATTGGTTTGCATTTTAAAATCATATGTGTATTCGTGGCAAAACAGACTTTCAGGCTATATCAAACCTATGGACTTTGAGTCCATAGTGGTTTAGTTTATAGTATTATTATTCATTATAAGTTACATTTTTGAGATAATTTACTATATTTAATTCATGAAAGAAAAACCCTCTTCCTTTTCGATTAAAAACTGGAGTGTAGACGATCGACCTAGAGAGAAGTTGCTCTCTAAAGGAAGGCAAGCACTATCCGATGCCGAGTTGATAGCTATATTAATAGGAAGCGGAAGTAGAGATGAGAGTGCAGTACAGTTGTCCAAGAGAATTTTAGCTTCGGTAGCTAATAATTTAAATCAATTAGGTCGGTTAAATGTTAATCAGCTTATGAAATTTAAAGGAATAGGAGAGGCCAAAGCTGTAAGTATTGTTGCATGTTTGGAATTAGGAAGGAGAAGGAGGGGAGAAGAGGTACAAGAAATTAAAAAGATTAAAAGCAGTAAACATGTTTTTGAATTAATGCAACCCAAAATAGGAGAGCTTCAACATGAAGAATTCTGGATTTTATATTTAAATAATTCAAACGCTATAATTCAAACATTGCAGTTAAGTAAAGGTGGAATTACTGGAACTTTAGTGGATGTGAGGCTCACTCTTAAAAAAGCTTTGGAACTTAATGCTACCGCTTTGATATTGGTTCATAATCATCCGTCGGGAACGTTAATAGCTAGTGAAGCAGATAAAGAAATTACTAATAAAATAAAAAATGCGGGTGCAGGAATGGATATTAAGCTCTTAGACCATCTTATTGTAACTGAAAAATCTTACTTTAGCTTTGCAGACGAAGGACTTTTATAAAAATGCTACTAGTTTACACCTACAAAGTTACACCGAGATTGACTTATATTATGAGGCACATTTTTACAAAAATGTTGTTGATAGATATAAGTATCACAACCAAAGTGGAAGATTTTATAGCCCACAAAGGGCCTAAGATTACGTATACAAAACAACCACTACAAAGCGAATTTTTTATTAAAAGTCATGAGTTATTATTCGATCAAGGAATCTCTGACGTGGAAATTAACATCCATAAATGGGATGGAATTCCGAGTTTCTTTCCTACAAATGACAAGTGTGCAATTCCATTTGATATTTTTGCAGCGAGTTTTTATTTGTTAAGTAGGTACGAAGAGTATTTGCCGCATGTAAAAGATGAGCATGGGAGGTTTCCGGTGGAGGAAAGTTTGGCTTTTCAGCAAGGATTTTTAGAAATTCCAGTAGTAGATTTGTGGGTTAAGAAATTAAAAGAAGCCCTTCAAGAGAAATTTCCAGAAATTAATTTCCCTAAAAAAAGCTATAACCAAACCTCTATAATGGATATTGCTGTTGCATATGCCTATTTAAAAAAGGGATTTGTAAGAACAATGGGAGGGACATTGTTGGATCTTGTAAACCTTAGATTAAAAAAGCTAGTGGAAAGATATTTGGTGCTTTTGCGTTTCCGAAGAGATCCATATGATTTCTTTGATGATGTAACCTTACTTCATAAAAAATATAAAGTTCCTGCTATATTTTTCTTTTTAATGGCAGATTATTCTACCTACGATAAAAATATATCTGTTATCAACCCTACGTTTCGGTCTTTGGTAAAATCTGTAGCCGATTATAGTATTGTTTCTTTAATGGCTTCTTACAAATCGTTGTCAGATTTGACAACTTTAAAAAAAGAGCGAAAAAGACTTATAAATTTTATTAACAGACCAGTAAAAAGAGTACGTCAACGCTTTAATAGGTTGAATATTCCAGATGCATATAGACTCATGGTGGATGCTGGTTTTAATGAGGATTATTCCATGGGATACACTGGAAAAACTGGATTTAGAGCTGGTACTTGTAGTCCTTTTTATTTTTACGATATTAGCTTTGAAGAACAAATACCTATTCAGATAAATTCATTTTGTATTCAGTATACAGCCTTATATAAGTTTAAAAATATTTCTCAAGTAGAAGAAAAGATAATAGAACTTTCCAATAGAATTAGAGAAGTTGATGGCGATTTTAATATTGTTTTTTCTAATGAAGTATTAAATCTGAATGAAAGAAATGCCTGGAAAGAATTATATGTTAATTACCTAAAAATGAGTGCTAAAAATGATATTGAAGAATGAAGGGATTACAGATGTTTTCTTTGATTTAGATCACACCTTATGGGATTTTGAAAAGAATTCTGAACTTACTTATAAAAAAATATTTTCTGAAAATAAATTAGAAATCGACCTCGTAGATTTTTTTAAACTATATGTGCCGTATAATATTGAACTTTGGAAACTTTATCAAGAAGATAAAATCTCCAAAGAAGATTTGCGTTACAAGCGTTTAAAAACAATTTTTGACCAATTGAATATAAAAGTTGATGAGGAGATGATTCATAAACTCAGCGACGATTATATTGAAAACTTAGCAACATTTAATCACCTTTTTGTAGATACTATAGAGATCTTAGATTATTTAAAGCCTAACTATAAACTACATATTATAACTAACGGGTTTGCAGAAGTGCAGCTAAAAAAACTCAAAAATTCTAAAATTGATCATTATTTTCAAGTAATTATGGATTCTGAAACTGCTGGCGTAAAAAAGCCTAATGCCATAATATTTGAGAAAGCATTGGAGCAAGCAAATGCAAAGCCCGAAGTTTCTGTAATGATTGGCGATAGTTATGAAGCAGATATTTTAGGAGCTAAAAATATAGGAATGCATACTCTTTTTTATACTCCAAAAGAAGATTATGTAAAAGTTAAGTCTCATAAAATTAACAAATTAAAGCAAATAAAAAACTATCTTTAAAGGGCAATAGTTTCTTGTTTATTTCGTTTTAATTAAATGCTACTACTAACCAAAAAATATAGCCCTTATTTTTTATTTATCCTCAGTAGCTTTTTTATGCTTTCTTGTGTTAAGGATGTAGATTTTGATCAGGCTGAAACTCTAAAAATAGAACCTGTTGTAGACGTAAGTTTACTTTATTTTGATTTGCAGGCTTCACAAGTTGGGTTTATACCTAACAATGATGTAAATCCATATAGTGTTCAAGACACTACCAAATTAGAAATATTCTCAAAGCCTTTTTTAGAGGAAAACTTAAAGGAAGCTACATTTGATTTTGAGTTTTTAAATTCTATTCCGCGTATTTTTAATGCTAAAATTGTGTTGTATGATAATGCATACAATGAATTGGACGAAATAGAAATTTTAGTGGATTCACCAAAAACAACAAATACTACATCTTATAATGAAACAGAAATCCAAAAGATAAAAAATATGGCGTATATGGGAATTGAGTTAATGCTCATGCCTGGAACTCCTATGCTCGACCCAAACTCAAGTGGAGAGTTATTGTTAAAATCTTCTGGAACCTTTTTTATGTCTATAGATGCGGATTAATCAGGTAATACTATACCTGTTATTATTTTTAGGCGTTTTTATAAATGCTCAGAACAAGCAATTACTTTATAATTTTACAGACATTCCGCAGTCTTTAATGGTGAATCCTGGGGCTACTATTCAAAATAGAGCCTATTTTGGAATTCCTGCATTGTCTGGGATTTATGCAAATGTTGGGACTAGTGAGATTTCTCTTTATGACCTTTTTTCTGATGATGGAGTTGACTTCAATGCCAAAGTTCGGAATGCTGTGTATAGTTTAAATAATAACGATATTCAACGTGTAAATGAACAAGTTGAAATTTTAAATGTAGGTTTTAAAATAGGAGGTTTATTTAGTAAAAACTATGTGAGTTTTGGAGTTTATCAAGAGTTAAATGTATTTAATTATTGGCCAGAAGACCTCGCTTTTTTGGCTTATGAAGGGAATTCTACAAATATTGGTCGCCCTTTTAATTTATCTCATTTAAACGTTAAAGGAGAATTATTAACTGTTTTCCATATAGGTTTTCATAGAAAAGTGAATGAATATTTTAGCTACGGAATACGAGGGAAATTATATTCAGGAATTATAGATATTTCTTCCACTAAAAATAGCGGGTACTTTGTTACTTCAGAAGGAACAAATAATATTTACACACACACCTTGCTTTCCGATGTAAAGGTGCAAACATCGGGTTATTCAGGGTTGCGCGAGGAAGATGTAGACGGTGCCGCCGATGTTTTGAATATTTTAAAAAACAGAGCGCTGCTCGGTGGGAATATAGGTTTAGGGGTTGATTTTGGGATAACATATACACCGAGTGATCAATGGACACATACAGCCAGTATTCAAGATTTAGGTTATATAGCGCAAAAGAAAGATGTGGAAACCTACACCTTAAATGGGGCTTATTCTTTGGAAGGAATAAACCTACCATTTGATGCTATTATAACAGGAGGCGGCTTGTCTGATAATTGGCAAGAATTGATTGATGAAATAGAAGCAGCCTTTCCCCGAGATACAATTTATAATTCATATACCACAATGCGTCCAGTAAAGCTCAATGCCGCTACTATGTATAATTTTGGTACTAAAAGAAGAAGCAATGACTGTAATTGTACTTCAGGGAAAAACGATTATGTAAATTCTGTAGGATTGCAGCTTTTTGCTGAAAGTCATTCTAGATACCCTCAAGCTGCGCTTACAGCCTTTTATTACAGAAAATTAGGCAGTGCTTTACGTGTAAAAACAACCTACACCGTTGATAAATTTTCGAAAACCAACATCGGACTTGGATTATCAACACATTTTGCTAACTTTAACTTCTATTTACTAGCTGATAATTTGCTGGAATATTATAATTTAGCGGATGCTAATAATGCATCTTTACAGTTTGGATTTAATTATATATTTCCGATTAAAGATTAACGTATTCAAGGTAATATCCACTATATAATTTACTAAAGGAAAAGTGATAGGGATGTTTCATTTGACAACATAAAACAAATATAAACACATGAAAAAATTATTATTTCTGGGATTGTTTTTAATAGCAATTTCTATGTCTGCTCAAGAAAATGTAAACAATTATAAATATATAATAGTTCCTAAAAAATTTGATTTCTTAAAAGAAGAGAATCAATATCGAGTAAATACATTTACTAAATTTTTATTCGAAAAACAAGGTTTTACTGCAATATATGATGATCAAAAGCCAGCCGATCTTCAGGCGAATCCTTGTTTGGGACTAAAAGCAAATATTCTTGATAATTCAAATTTGTTTACCACAAAACTTAATGTTACTCTAGAAAATTGCCAAGGAACTATAGTTTATACATCCGATGAAGGAAAGAGTAAAGAAAAGGATTACGAAAAAGCATACCAAGAAGCTATAGAAAATGCTTTTGTGTCTGTAAGAGGGTTAAATTATAAATATGAGCCTGTTGCTAACACACAAGTACAAATGCCAACTCAAGTTGCAACAGTTCCTGCGGCCGCGGCTACTACCTCTGTGGCGGTGGCTTCTTCGAGTGTGAATTCTACTGTAAATCAGGCTCAAGAGCAAGTTACTCCAGTAGCTGCAACTACTGTAGACACAGATGCTAAAACCTTATTTGCACAACCAACTGCAATAGGATTTCAATTAGTAGATATGACTCCAAAAGTTGTTTTTAAAATTACTAAAACAACGCAACCTAACTATTATCTTATTAAAGATAAGAACGGATTTCTTTATCAAAAAGATGGAAAGTGGATTGCAGAATATTATGAAGGGGATGTGCTAAAACAAGAAACTTTAAATATTAAGTTTTAATCTTTCTGCAAATTGTTTTATGTAATATAAATTTTAGCCACAAATTCACGGATAAATCATTGCCTTCTCTTGAAAGAGTTATTTTATAGACAGAGTGTAAGAGAAATATTTGTGAATTCGTGGCAAACGAACTTTGTTTTTCGAGTGTTGTGTTATACATAAAATGTTGTATTGACTCAGCCTGACAAACACAATACCCAAAAGTAAGTACAGCATATTCCTAGTAATTATAGTTTTTAAAAATTCAGCAATAAATTCACGGATAAATCACTGCCTTCTCTTGAAGGAGTTATTTTATAGATAGGTATAAGAGAAACATTTGTGAATTCGTGGCAAACGAACTTTGTTTTTCGAGTGTTGTGTTATATATAAAATGTTGTATTGGTTCAGCCTGACAAACGCAATACCCAAAAGTAAGTACAACATATCTCTAGCAATTATAGTTTTTAAAATTTTAGCAATAAATTCACGAATAAATCATTGCCTTCTCTTGAAGGAGTTATTTTATAGATAGGGATTAGATAAACATTTGTGAATTCGTGGCAAACGAACTTTGTTTTTCAAGTGTTGTGTTATAAAATGTTGTATTGGCTCAGCCTTACAAACGCAATACCAAAAAGTAAGTACAGCATATTTCTAGTTACTATAGTTTTTAAAATTTTAGCCACAAATTCACGAATAAATCATTGCCTTCTCTTGAAGGAGTTATTTTATGGATAGGGATTAGAGAAATATTTGTGAATTCGTGGCAAATAGACTTTCAGTTAAATAGAAATTTGTGCTTCTTTACATAAAAATTTAGTCTGTTTTAATAATTGTATTTTCCGGACCATCTGTTTTTTAAGAATTCTCTCAAGGCATTTTCTCTTTGATTATTTCCTGGAGTATAAAAAGTATTGTTTTCTAAGGAATTTGGAAGAAACTCTTGCTGTACAAAATTATTAGGGTAGGAGTGAGAATACTTGTAGTCTTCTCCGTAGCCTAAATCTTTCATTAATTTTGTAGGTGCATTTCGTAAATGTATCGGCACCGATAAGTCGCCAGTTTGTTTTACAACCGAAATAGCCTTATTAATAGCTTCGTAAGAAGCATTGCTTTTTGCGGAAGTAGCCAAATAAATAGCACACTGACTTAAAATTATACGAGCTTCTGGATATCCAATAGTAGTAACACTTTGGAAAGTATTGTTTGCAATAACTAGGGCTGTAGGATTTGCGTTTCCAATATCTTCAGAGGCAGAAATAATCATTCTCCGAGCAATAAATTTAACATCTTCTCCACCTTCAATCATTCTGGCAAGCCAATATACCGCACCGTTTGGGTCGCTTCCTCTAATAGATTTTATAAAAGCTGAAATAATATCATAGTGTTGCTCGCCAGTTTTGTCATATAAAACAGTGTTTTTCTGCACTTTCTTCATTACCAAATCGTTTGTAATAACAACGGTATCGGTAGCTTCAGAATTTATAACTAGCTCAAAGATATTGAGTAGTTTTCTCCCGTCTCCGCCAGAAAGACGGAGTAAGGCCTCTGTTTCTTTTAATTCAATATTTTTTTTTGAAAGAAGAGAATCTTCTTTCAATGCTCGATGTAATAATGCTTCTAAATCATTTTTATCAAAGGCATTTAAAATGTAAACCTGACATCTAGAAAGTAGGGCAGGAATAACCTCAAAACTCGGATTTTCTGTAGTAGCACCAACCAAGGTAATCCAACCTTTTTCTACAGCAGCTAAAAGAGAATCTTGTTGCGATTTACTAAATCTATGGATCTCGTCAATAAATAAAATAGGATTTTTAGCAGTAAAAAGTCCACCGCTTTGCTTTGCCTTTTCAATAACCTCCCTAATGTCTTTAACCCCACTGTTAATAGCGCTTAAAGTGTAAAACGGACGCTTGCTTTCATTGGCTATAATGTTTGCTAATGTTGTTTTTCCAGTCCCTGGAGGTCCCCATAAAATTAAGGACGGGATGGTTCCTCTTTTTATTTGAGCCGTTAAAGAGCCATCATCTCCAATAAGATGTTTTTGACTTATGTATTGCTCTAAGTTTTTAGGACGGATACGTTCTGCTAAAGGTTCATTCATGCCTCAAAATTACAAAATTTATACTGCTCAATTGTTCAATTTTATGCCAGATTGTTTTTTCTTTCTTCTGACAAATTATCAGTACTTTTAGTTTGGAGTTAATTTTGATGAAGCCTTACTATGCAAAAAAACGATTCTTTAGATTTTTCTCTTTGGATGCTTATCTATCCATTGTTTTTTGGATTGACTATCTGGACTGTATATTGGTTTGAGCTAACTTTCGGTCATGATTTTAAAGAATTTGGTATCTATCCTCGCACTTTTAGTGGTTTAAAAGGTGTTATATGTAGTCCTTTTATACACAGTAACGTAGAGCATTTATATAGCAATACGCTCCCGTTAATGTTTTTGAGCGCTGCTCTATTTTATTTTTATAATAAGATTAGTTGGAAAGTATTAGTGTTAGGAATCTTATTTAGCGGTTTTTTCACCTGGTTAATAGGTCGTCCAGCCTACCATATAGGTGCTAGCGGACTTATATATGTATTAGTTAGCTTTATATTTTTTAAAGGTGTTTTTACTAAAAATAGACGCTTAGTAGCACTTTCCTTAGTTACTGTTTTTGTCTACGGAAGTATGTTTTGGTTTATTTTTCCAGTCGAAAATAAAATTTCTTGGGAAGGACATCTATCAGGGTTTATAGTTGGGCTTGTATTGGCATTGGTTTTTAAAACTGAAGTGCTTCGCAAAGAAAAATATGAATGGGAGCGCCCAGATTATAATGAAGCAGAAGATCCTTTTTTACAACATTTTGATGAAAATGGAAATTTTATTGAAAAACTCCCAGAAGAAGATACCTCTGAAGCAGAAATGCATCCACTAGAAATAAAATACCATTATTACGAAACTAAAAGAAATCCTTCATCTGGAGAAAAAGCCTAGAAATAGTTATTCGAGTAAAAATACAAGATCGCTTTGCAATAAGAAAAAAGAACAAAGACTAAATCTTAACTATCATAAAGTAAGTAGTTAAAAGAAATAGAAAATCTGCTAAATAATATTGCATTCTTTTTTCTCGTAGCGCAGTGACGCAGCGTTTCGGTTACGGTTTTTCGACCCCGTTGTTAAAAAAAAAATCATTAGATAAGGCGTCTTTTTCTTTGTTTCGTTACTTTTGGGCGAGCAAAAGAAATGAAAAACATGAAGTCACTATATTTTGAATTGATATTGAAGCCAGCAAATAATCAACGTAATTTTAAACTAGAGCCTTATGTTTTTGTAAGTGTCTTATTTACATAAAGTTAAATATTATGTCCTTGTTCTCGTAGCGTAGCGGTCTAATATCTTTATTTTTGGGGAATTAATTTTACATTCGTTGCCTAACAACTTCATATAAAAAAGCACCACAAGCTACCGATACATTTAAAGACTGGATTTCTCCCAATAATGGAAGCTTCGCTTTTTGATCTACAACCTTCAAGATGGAAGGGGAGATTCCTACATCTTCAGATCCCATAATGATTGCTGTAGGCAATGTAAAATCGGCATCGTATAAGGTGTTTTCGGTTTTTTCAGTAGCAGCAACCACTTGAATTCCGGAAGCTTGCATATGGAATACAGCATCTTTTATATGGTGAACTTTACAAATAGGAACTTTAAAAGCAGCACCAGCCGAAGTTTTTACAGTATCTGCAGTTACAGGAGCAGCTCCTTTTTTCTGAATAATGATTCCGCTTACGCCTGTGCATTCTGCAGTTCTAATAATTGCTCCAAAATTTCGGACATCAGATAGTTGGTCTAATAGCAAAAATAGTGGCTTAGCTTCAGATTCCAATACATTAGAAATAAGGGTTTCTATTTCGTGAAACTCTATTGGAGAAATATTTGCAACTACCCCTTGATGGTTATTTTTTGTGAGTCTATTTAGCTTTTCAACCGGAACATAAGAAGTGTTTATTTGTTCTTTTCTTAAAAGGGTATCAAGCTCTTGAAATAAGCTTCCTTTTAAGCCTTTTTGAATAAATACTTTGTCAATAGTTTTTCCTGCTTGAACCGCTTCAATAATAGCTCTGATTCCAAATATTTGGTAGTTGTTTTCCATGTTGCAAAAGTACATGAATTTTTTTATTGAATGCTTAGGAGTTAACCCAATTAAATAAAATCTTCTGCTTTATTGAAGTAAAATTAAAATTTATACTTTTTGGAATTGAATTATAGTTCTACAGAAGAATGGAGTATAAAAAAACCACCTCGAAGGGAGGTGGTTTATTGTTTTATAATATCAATAATTTATTAGTTGATATTAGGGTTGTTTTGGATTTCCAATTGAGGGATTTCAAGGGTTAATCTATCATCATCATATGAAAACGATTGCCCTGGAAACGATAAGTGGTTAGGACCTCTAGTAATAGTTGCTTTATTACGTTTCATAGCCAAATAACTTTTACCTTCTCCCCAAAGTTCAATTCTAGTTTGTAGGTAAATTTCATCTAACAATGCTTGTCCAGATAATGCATCAACATATGAAGCATCCTCAACTCTTTCGTTAAGAAGTACTTTTAACATTGTGATAGCGTTTCCTTCATCTCCTGTTTTTGCAGAAGCTTCAGCGTTTAATAAGTACATTTCAGCAATTCTCATATAAACATAATCTGTTTCGATGTAACGTTGCCCTTGGATTTCTCTAGCTGGATCATAAAATTTACCAGTAGGAGCTTTTTGTCCTATTTCATATACATCTGTAAATTGTTCTCTACGAATATCATCCTCGCGCATTGCGTCGTAAAGGTCATTGTCAATAGACTTTACATCTCCAACAGATGCATAGCTATAGGTGTAAACATCAACCTGTCCCCACCAAGAAACAAGATCAAGACCATTATCAAGAGTTAAATCCATACCCCACATCCAACCTGGTTGTGTAATGTTGTTGAATCCTCCTAAAGCCTCTTCTGCAGTAGCGATAGGGAACTTTCCTGTGTCGATAATTTCTTTAGTGATTGTTTTTACTTTATCATTATCACCTATTGCGGCATAAGCATATGCTAGTAACCCTTTGGCAATATCCTGATCGATTTCACTTTTATCGGTACGAGAAAAAGTGTTTAATAGGCTAACAGCATCTTCTAAATCACCTATAACTAAATCATATACATCCGATGCAGGGGAAAGCGGTTGGTTTGGTGCTTCTGTATCCGTATAAATTGGTAGAATTGGAGTGGAAGCCTCATACCCTTCAGAATATAAGTTTGCTAAATAAAAGTATGCATAAGCACGCATAGCTTTGGCTTGTCCCATAAAGTGTTTTGCTTCATCAGTTTCTGGAACAACATCGTTTCCTCCAAAAGCAGTAATTACATTATTTGCACCAAAAATAATTCTATAATAATACCTCCAAGGCTTATAATTGTCGGTATCTGTAAAGTCAATTGTTGATTGTAATTGTGCAATACCAGAGTACCAACCGTAATTTAATGCACCTAAAACCATATCTCCAGATAACATATCTGAATAGATATCATATCCTTTTTGACCGAAATCATCATGATCTAGATCTGTTCCGCCAGATCCAGTGGTGTACATTGTTGAGTACAAACCAGCAACATTGGCAGCTTGTAACCCTGGGTTTAATTCAGAAGCATCAGCAATTTGATCTGAAGAGATGAACTCGGTAGGCTCTGTCTCTAAAAAGTCATCGCTACAACTTGCAAGAGTAATCACACCTGCAAGTGCTGTTAAATATATTTTAGATTTCATTTTCATCATTTTTTAATTAAAATTTAGCTCTAATACCAAATGTTACAGTAGATAATGGTGCGTATTGATACCAACCTGTTCCACCGTCTTCACTAGCAGTTGGATTGAATCCGTCACGTTCAGAGAATAAGAATAAGTTGTCTCCACTTATCCAAAATTCCATGTCTGCAAGACCTATTTGATCAATGTAGTTTCTAGGAATTTGGTATCCTAAACGGATATTATTTAGACTTAAGTAATCTGCTTTTGTTAAGAATCTTGTTGAAGCAGAGGCGAAGTTTGTATCTCCATCTGCATTACTAGACAATCTAGGGACATTAGTTATATCACCAGGTTGTTGCCATCTGTCTAAGATATCAACATGATAATTAGCATTACCTATTTGGTCATTGCTCATTAATTGAGAATAAACGAAGTCATAAGAATAACCACCAATACCATATAAGAATTGTGCGCTTAAACTAAATCCTTTGTATCCTGTTGATAATCTGAAGGCTCCACGTACATCTGGAATAGCCGATTTGCCAATGTATTTTTGAGTAGAATTTTGGTAAACGGTAGTAGTCGTTTTCCCAATAGCATTAGCTCTATCCGGATTTGCAGCTAAATAATCAGTCATAGAGTTGATTGTTTCTTCATCTGCTTGTAACTGACCGTCGCCGTTTGCATCATAAAAATATTGATTCCACATTGCAGATCCTGTATCTGGATCAACACCAGCCCATTCTCTCATATAAAAATCGTATATAGAGTGTCCTTGAGATTGTCCAAAATAACCGTCAATATTCAATACTTTTTCTTGTCCTGTAGCAGGATCGATAGGCATCTGTGTTAACTCATTGGTTAATACCTCACCGTTTACGCCAAAGTCTAAGTAAAAATCTTTTGTTTGAACAATATGTGCTTGTACATCAAATTCTAAACCACTGTTTCTTAATTGACCATCGTTTACTTTAATAGTAGCATACCCTAGAGAAGGTCCAACTCTTCTATCAAATATTAAATCGTCTGTATTTTTTACATAGTAATCAACAGCTACGTCAAGGAAGTTTCCAATACCCATTTCAACACCTGTTTGGAACATTTTAGATGTTTCCCAAGTTAAATCTGGATTCCCTTTAGAGTCAAAAGATAATGAAATGTTGCCATTTAAATTGCTAGACTCATATAAGTCGTACCCAGGGTAGAAACCTACACCACCTTGCTCACCAATGATACCGTAACTAGTTTTTACTTTTAGGTTGTTAAATACATTTTGGTTTTGCATGAATTCTTCGTTTGATAAAACCCATGCTGCACCAATAGACCCAAAAGTTCCCCATTTATCGTTTAAGAATCTAGAAGATCCATCTCTACGAATTGTACCAGAAATAAAGTATTTCTTATCAAAGTCATAATTAATCTGACCGAAATAACTTTCTAAAGTATAGTCGTCTGTATATGAAGTTGGAGGATTGGATCCTACTGCATTGTTAAATTCATTTCCATCAGGGTCAACTAAATTAAATTTAGACGCTGAAAGGTATTTACGCTCCCAAGAGTTAGCTTCATGAGCTATTAAAGCTTGAAAACTATGATTACCCCATTTATTTTGGTAACGTAGTAAATTTAAAATATTGTAACTAAAAAATTCAGTTTTAGATTTGAATATAGATCCATTTTGACTAGCACTAGATCCATAAAAAGGGTTTCCTAGACTGTCATAACCACTGTTGTAATACTGAAGTCCTAAACGATTTTCAAATGTTAAATGATCTGAAAATTTAAAATCTAAATTTGCACTACCATTAATTTCATGACGTTTAGTTTTACTAGTGCTATAGTATGAATCTGCAATTGCATTTGTTAATGCTCCAAATCCACGACCATCTTCACCGTAATCATATTGAGGTCCGCCATAGATAGGATCTTGAACGATGTTTCCATTTCCATCTCTTAAAAATAAAGGGTATATAGAAGGAATGTTATCTACAAACCAGAATATACTTCCAGAATCTTCCGATTGCCCATTGTTGTTTGCATCTGTAATTGCATATCCTAAATTTACAGATCCAGATAACCAATCGCGTACTTGGTGAGTTAAATTTAAACGAGTAGAGATACGTTCAAAATCTGAATTGATTGAATAACCTTGATCTTTTAAGTATCCAAAAGAAGTATAGTAACTTGTTTTATCATTACCACCACCTATTTTTAAATTTGCTTCGATACGGTTAGCAGGTTGAAACGCATAATCTTCCCAGTTTTCTGGGTTGTATTTTCTTGTAACGCCTTCTCTTACTTGTCTGGTAGCGGGGTCTATTAATTCTCCCCCATCAGCAACATTCCACATATTATAAAATGGAGAAATACCATTGTTACTAAATAAATTAGCATTAGCATAAGCCTCAGGATCAACTCCATTTATATTTCCTTTATTGTAAAGACCTTCCCATGCAAGACCGATGTATTGCTCTGGAGATTCAATGGTTTTAGCACGAGGGATTAAGCTCATGTTTTGGCCAGTTTTAGTTTCTACTTCAATATAAGAATCTTCACCTCTACCATTTTGCGTTGTAATTACAACAACTCCATTTGCTCCTCTTGCACCATAAATAGCAGTTGCAGATGCATCCTTCAGAATAGTGGTAGATTTAATATCTGCTGGATTTATAGAACTAATATTTCCAACATAAGGAACTCCATCAACAATATATAATGGATCTCTATTCCCGTTCACAGAACCATATCCACGAATACGAATTGTAGCCGCTTGACCTGGTTGTCCAGTAGTGTTAATAACTCTTACCCCTGCAGCTTCTCCTGCAAGTGCTTGTGAGATATTAGAGACACTTTTTTTGTCGATTGATTCGGCGTCTATTGTGGTTGCTGTACCAGTAAAAGACTCTTTTGTTGATGTACTATATCCAACAACTATTACTTCTTCTAGAGCTTGGGAATCTTGTTCTAATACAATATTAATTGTGTTGGAGCTACCTACTTTTCTTTCTTCTGTTTTTTGACCAACATAAGAGAAAACTAAGGTGTTTCCTGCTTCACTAGAAATTGAATAATTTCCGTCAAAATCTGTTTGTGTACCTGTTGAAGTCCCCTTAACAGTTACATTTGCTCCTGGCAATGGTAAACCATCTTGGTCTGTTATAACCCCTGTAATGGTTTTTTCTTGCGCAAAAGTAATTTGTACTATTAGCGCAAATATTAGCGCTAAGTACCCATTGTACTTTTTTCTCATTTTAATAAATTATTTGAATTAGCATGTGCGAAAGTGATAATTTAATGTTAATTACACAACTACAGGCGTAGACTGGATTCTACGTAATTTTTTATTGAAATAATATATATTTAACTTTTTAAGTTAATTAATGAAGATAGTATTAAGATGTATTTTTATGTATGAATTTAACTACACGTTTTTTTTAAAAAAATTAGTTATTTATTATTGTGTTAAATGTTGTTTTTCTTAATTTTTTTATAATGATTTTAATGTATTCTCTGATTTTAGGGTATAAAAAAACCACCTCGAAGTGAGGTGGTTTTATATATTTTAAAATAAGAATTATTAATTCGAAGGAGAGTCGTTAACGTCCCAGAAAATTTTAGTAGTTTGTTCGTCTCCACCAATTGCTTCAGATGCAGCTTCCCAGTTAGTACCGTTAAGTGTTAACTCATTAATTGGATATGTATAACGTGTTGGAACAGGGTTTCCTGTATCTTCTGGAAGGTTAAGTATTGGAGTGTCATATTTTCTCCAAACAGTCCATGCTTCAAATCCTCTGTTGTACATTGCTAACCAGAACTGAGAACCGATTTTTTCTCTCCAATCTGCTCCTGGAGCTGTAGCATATGCAACCTCTGGTTTAGCAAGGTATGTAGCAACATCTGCAACATCCCAGTATTCAAAAGATGCAGTTATACCATTGTTATAATGTTCTTCAACTGTGCCTGTAACAGCGTAAGATCTAGCAGCTGCTTCAGCTAAATAGAAGGATACTTCTGAATAGTCAAGAAGGATTCCTGGAAATGTAGGTTGGTGTAGGAGATCTCCAATATGTGTATAGTTAGAGAATGTATTACTAGCTCCATAAATACCTCCAACATACGTGTCTGCACCCATATTGTCATCGAAATATACAGCTCTACGAGGGTCTTCTAGATCGTTCATGAAATCTACTAATGTATTAGCAGGAACAAAATCAGATCTTCCAGACTGAACTAAATCTACCCATAAAGGGTTTGTGTTTGGAGTAGCTCCTTGATATTCAAAAGTAGCATTATCATCATTAGATGTAAATACACCTCCAGCAACAGCTGATTCAACAGTTGATTGAGATAGGGTAGGGTTAACATCTGATAAACGAATACCAATTCTTAATTTTATAGAATTAGCAAACTTAGTCCATGCAGCCATATTTCCTCCGTAGATATTGTCAATTGAAAAACCAGAACCTGTTAAGTTAGGTGTTGCTGCATCTATTCTTGCAATTAAATCAGAATAAATTGTTGCAGCATCGTCATAAGCAGGTAAAGGAAATCCTTCAGCATCAAGAGATTCTGCATAAGGAATGTTGCCATAAGTATCTACTAATTGTTGGTAAGTATATACCATTAATACTTCTGCTTGTGCTACTCTAGCCGCTATTTCTCCTGCACTTAGCTCTGGATCTGCTTCTGCAACTTCTTTAGCAGTTTTTAAATCTAACAATACATCTCTATACATTTCAGACCAATGTGCCTGTGGAATATTTCTGTTTGTTAAATCATAGTTGGCCTCGTCAATATATGTAGTTTCAGTCCAGTGCTGTCCTAATAGTCTAAATACATTTGAGTTAACGTTTGTGCTTGTCATTTGGTCAACCAAGCTCTTTTGAGCATTGTTGAATAAGAAGTCCGCATCAACTTGAGTTGGATTCTTTGGGTCTCTATTGTAGTTCTCATACTTGTCGTCTGATTGACAAGAGATTAGAGTTACTAGAGATATAATTGTTAATACTATTTTTTTCATAATTATTTTTTTAGAACTGTAATTTAAGACTTGCTCCTATTTCTCTAATACTTGGGTATGTTCCTGATTGATATCCTTGAACATTACCAGAACTTAAACCTGCTTCAGGGTCTGAAAATGGAACATTTTTATCAATAATCCATAAGTTTCTTCCGATTAAAGAGAAAGAAGCTGCTGTGAATGGAAGTTGTTCTAGAACTTTATCACTTAACTTATAAGTAATGTTAGCTTCACGTAATTTAATATATCCAGCATCATATACGTGTGCTGAATTCGTTGCTCTTGCATATCCCCATGGGTTAGCGTATGTTGATGCATTTGCTCTGACATCATTTGGCGTACCATCTTCTTTAACACCTGGTAAAATAACACCACCACTAGTAGCGTCATTAGTTACAGGATTTCTTACAGGGTTTCCTAAATCATTTGAACCAGCAGTGAAGTCATATAGACCTGTTGCGTAACCATACCATGTGTCTAGAGAGAATAAATCACCTCCTTTTTGCATGTCTATTAAGAATCCTAAACTAATGTTTTTGTAAGAGAAAGTGTTGTATAAACCTGCTTTCCAGTCTGGGTTGATATCTCCGATAATAGAGTTGCTGGCAGATGTAAGGTAATATCCATTACTTCCTACAACACGATTACCATTGTCATCATATACATAGTCTGTACCTCTAATAACTCCCATTGGTTCTCCAACAGCAGCGTTCACAGATACTCCACCTTGTAAGGAAGCTAATTGTAAGTTTTCGATACCATCTGCTAGAGAAAGTACTTCACTTCTGTTTTGAGACCAGTTCAATATAAAGTTCCATCTAAAGTTTTCACTTTGAATTGGAGTTGCATTTAATTGAACTTCAACCCCTTTATTCTGAATAGTACCTGCATTTAATAAAGCAGACGTATATCCAGTAGAGTTTGATACAGGAACGCTTGTAATTTGGTCTTTATTTTTAGTATCGTAGTAGGATACATCAAAACCTAGACGTCTATTAAGGATGAACATTTCAAGACCAACCTCCCAGTTTTCTTGTTCTTCTGGCTTTAGTTCAAGATTTTGTTTTGTAGAGTTGTTTGATGCTAAACCACCATTAAATGGAGTTCCAACTGTGTAAGTGTTAAATACTCTATAAGGATCTGTGTCAGAACCTACAGTTGCATAATTTGCTCTTACTTTACCAAAAGATAACCAGCTACTATCGAATAGCTCAGAAAAAATTAAGTTTCCAGTTACCGACCAGTAGAAGTATCTGTTGTCTGACTTAGGAAGTGCAGAAGAACGGTCTGTTCTAGCTGTACCTTCAATATATACAGTGTCGTCATAACCAAAACTAGCTCTTGCGTAAGCACCATCTACCATTTTTACAGCTTCATATTCTGTTGGAGCCTCAAGAGGGTTAACGCTATTTGATAGGCTGTAAAATCCTGCTAGGTTTAAGCCACCATTAGTTTCTGCAAAAATAGAACTCCACTCATTTCTTCTTAAGTTAAATCCAATGTTACCATCCAAATTTAATTTCTCAGTTAAATCTTTATTAAAATTTAACATTAAGTCATAGTTGTATTCTGCAGTATTATTATTGAATCTACTGTATTTAGAAACATCTGCACTACCAACGTTAATTCTTTCTTCCTGTAGACTCGAAGAAGTATCGTAAGTAAATCTTCCTAAAACACTTAACCAATCATTAATTTGGTAGTTTAAAGCCGCATTTCCGTAGAATCTATTACGAGTATCTGTTTGATAGTTCTCAAAGAATGTCCAGTATGGATTATCAGAATAAATAGGAGATAAATCACTTGAAGAATTTGGATTCCAAGTAATATTCTCGCCTGTAGCAAAATATGCTTCCTTCTGTTCTTTAACATCTACATTTGTTTGAAACCATTGTCTAAACTGTTGCATTGGGTTTAAAGAAGAGTATCCTGTTCCGTATCGTCCTTTACCATCTGTTTTAACAAAATTGAAAGTAGTTGTAGCTGTTAGCTTATCGGTTAGATTCAAAGACCCTGAAAAATTTAATGAGTTTCTTTTAATCTGGCTGTTTGGTAAGTTACCTTCTTGATCAAGATTAGTGTATCCCATTCTGAAAGTTCCTTTGTCAGAACCACCATCTAGAGATACAGAGTTTACCATTGTGCCGGCTGCGCTCCAGATATAATTAGGGTCGTTTTCAGCAGCAACCCATGGAGTGGCTTTTTGGTAAGTATCTCCTAATTGTGGGTAGATACTATTCCATTGGTACACCATTTTGTTAGGGTCAAAAGGAGCTCCGTATGAAGCATCTTCAGTGAAAGGAGTTGTTAAATCATCAATTCCGTCACCGTTAATGTCGTCTAATAAAAAGAAACCATCAGCAGAGTCATAATATGGTCCATAACCAGCACCATATTTTTTCTGATATGTAGGAAGTGTAGTTTTGTCAGCAGTACCCATGGTAAAGCTGGAACTTACAGTAACTCCAATTCCTTTTTGTTTTCTACCTTTTTTGGTAGTAATCATTACAACTCCATTAGAAGCTCTAGATCCATAAAGAGCTGTTGCGGCAGCACCTTTAAGTACGTTGATGCTTTCAATATCATCTGGGTTAACATCAGAGGCAGCGTTACCATAATCATAACCACCACGACCAGCTTGTTGATCTGCAGTATTGTTGTTGTCATTGTTAATTGGTACTCCATCTACAACGAATAAAGCCTGATTGTTTCCAGCAATTGAGCTGTTACCTCTAATTACAACTTGTGTAGAACCACCCATTGTACCAGAAGGCTTAATGTTTAAACCAGCAACTTTACCAGATAAAGAGTTTACAAAGTTTTGACTTTTTACAGTAGAAACTGCCTCTCCTTTTACCTCTTGAGTTGCATACCCTAATGCTTTCTTTTCTCTTTTAATCCCCAGAGCTGTTACAACAACTTCATCAAGAGCTTGTGCATCTTGTTGAAGGCTAACATCAATGGCGTTAGAAGCGCCAACTGTTCGCTCTTCAGTTTTTTGTCCAACAAAAGAATATACTAATATGTCTCCTGTGTTGGCTTGGATGGAATAATTTCCATCAAAATCAGTTTGAGTACCATTGGCGGTACCTTTAACTACTACATTTGCGCCAGGTAGCGGCAGGCCATCCTGGTCTGTAATCACACCTGTTACGGTTTTTTCTTGTGCAAAAGTTATTTGCACAATTAACGCTAGGATTAGCGTCAAAAATCCACTAAACTTTGTTCTCATTTTATAAATTTATTTGAATTAGCTGCTGCGAAAATGATAAAATAACGTTAAGATTGCAACTTTTCTGTCATAAATTTTAAGAGAATGTTAAGCTTTTTGTGGTTTTTTACATAATTCTTATTAAATATAACACCTTATTAATAATACAGTATTTTTAGTGTAGTCTTTTTTTAATTCTGTAATCATTAATGTTCAAGTAAAAATACAAGACTGCTTCGCTATAAGAAAAAAGAACAAGGGCTAAGTCTTAACTATCATGTAATTAGCAGTTTAAATAAAGGCGTTGCTAAAATCTATTTTTTATTCATTTTTATTAATAGCAATAAGTCTATTTTGAAAGTCTCATTTTTGACCTTGATATAAGTGGATTCCTGTAAATTCCATTAACTTTTATCGGACAACAATAATTTGTAATTTTTATTTTTCTGAAGTCATTGTAGTTCTGTAAGAATTAACAAAACTATTCCTTTGCATTACTATGTGGCGGTTGTGTTGTTTTTTATGTGGTAGGTGGATTTTGTTGAAAATTAATTAATTAAGGTTTGATTTATTGATAATTTTTTATACCTTTGCCACCCTTTTAAACGAGAGGTGTGTTCTTTTACGAACTGAATCTCAGGATTTTAAAGGGAAATTTAATTAAATAAAACATAATTATTGTTTAGTAGATTATGCCAACAATTTCACAATTAGTACGAAAAGGAAGAGTCACAATTACTAAGAAGAGTAAATCGGCTGCTTTAGATTCGTGTCCTCAAAGAAGAGGGGTTTGTACGCGTGTTTATACTACTACGCCTAAAAAGCCAAACTCTGCTATGCGTAAAGTAGCAAGGGTTCGTCTTACAAATGGTAAAGAGGTAAATGCATACATCCCTGGAGAAGGTCACAACTTACAAGAGCACTCGATAGTATTAGTAAGAGGTGGAAGAGTAAAAGATTTACCGGGGGTAAGGTATCACATCGTTCGTGGTGCTTTAGATACAGCTGGTGTTCAAGGAAGAACGCAACGTAGGTCAAAATACGGTGCAAAGCGCCCTAAGAAGTAATTAAAACTTTTAACAAGAAGAAATGAGAAAAAGACAGGCCAAAAAAAGACCTCTTTTACCAGATCCAAGATTTAATGATCAGTTAGTGACGCGTTTCGTTAACATGATGATGTGGGATGGTAAAAAGTCTGTAGCTTTTAAAGTTTTCTATGATGCAATTGATATCGTAGAAGAGAAAAAACAAGACGAAGAAAAAACTGCTTTAGAGATTTGGAAAGATGCATTATCAAATGTAATGCCACACGTAGAGGTTAGGAGCCGTCGTGTAGGTGGAGCTACATTCCAAATTCCTATGCAGATTAGACCAGATAGAAAAGTATCTATGGCTATGAAGTGGTTGATTAGTTATTCTCGTAAGAGAAATGAAAAATCAATGGCTCAAAAATTAGCTGGCGAAGTTCTTGCAGCTGCAAAAGAAGAAGGTGCAGCAGTTAAGAAAAGAGTTGATACTCATAAAATGGCTGAAGCAAATAAAGCATTCTCTCACTTTAGATTTTAGTAAAAAAATAAAATGGCACAAAGAGATTTAAAATATACAAGAAATATAGGAATTGCGGCTCATATTGATGCTGGTAAAACAACAACAACAGAGCGTGTTCTTTTTTACACAGGAGTTTCTCATAAAATTGGAGAGGTGCATGATGGTGCTGCTACAATGGACTGGATGGAGCAAGAGCAAGAAAGAGGTATTACAATTACTTCTGCTGCTACAACTTGTACTTGGCAGTTCCCTATGGAGAATGCACAGCCAACTCCTGAAACTAAAGGATATCACTTTAATATTATCGATACTCCTGGCCACGTTGACTTTACCGTAGAGGTAAACCGTTCTTTACGTGTTCTTGATGGATTGGTTTTCTTGTTTAGTGCGGTTGATGGTGTTGAGCCTCAGTCTGAAACTAACTGGAGATTAGCAGATAATTATGGTGTTCCTAGAATTGGTTTTGTTAACAAAATGGACCGTCAAGGGTCTAACTTCTTAGCTGTTTCAAAGCAGGTTAAAGAGATGTTGGGTTCTAATGCAGTTCCAATTGTATTGCCTATTGGTGATGAAGCTGATTTTAAAGGAATTGTAGATTTAGTAAAAAATAGAGCTATTGTATGGCACGAAGATAATTTCGGTTCTACTTTTGATGTAGTAGATATTCCTGAAGATATGAAGGAAGAAGTTCGTGAGTACCGTGCAAAACTTATCGAAGAGGTTGCTGAGTATGATGAAAATCTACTTGAGAAATTCTTTGAAGATGAGAGTTCTATAACTGAAGAAGAAATTCACGCTGCTTTAAGAGCTGCGGTAATGGATAGAGCAATCATTCCTATGATTTGTGGTTCTTCATTTAAAAATAAAGGGGTTCAGTTCTTATTAGATGCTGTTTGTCGTTATTTACCTTCACCGGTAGATAAAGACGGAGTTGTAGGAACAAATCCTGATACAGGTGCTGAAGAGAGACGTAAGCCAGATGTGGATGCGCCTTTTGCTGCTTTAGCATTTAAAATTGCTACCGATCCTTTTGTAGGTCGTTTAGCATTCTTCCGTGCATATTCTGGTAGATTAGATGCTGGATCTTATGTTTTAAATAACAGATCTGGTAAAAAAGAGCGTATTTCTCGTATCTATCAAATGCACTCAAACAAGCAAAATGCAATTGAGTATATAGAGGCTGGAGATATTGGGGCTGCTGTTGGGTTTAAAGACATCAAAACAGGAGATACTTTATCAGATGAAAAAGCACCTATTGTACTTGAGAGTATGGATTTCCCAGATCCAGTAATTGGTATTGCTGTGGAGCCTAAAACAAAAGCAGATGTTGATAAAATGGGGATGGCTTTAGCTAAGTTAGCTGAAGAGGATCCAACATTTACAGCTAGAACTGATGAGGCTTCAGGACAAACAATTATTTCTGGTATGGGTGAGCTTCACTTAGATATTATTGTTGACCGTCTTAGACGTGAGTTTAAGGTTGAAGTTAACCAAGGTCAGCCTCAGGTTGAGTATAAAGAATCGATTACGCAAAAAGCGGATCACAGAGAGGTTTATAAAAAACAATCTGGTGGACGTGGTAAATTTGCTGATATCGTATTTACACTTGAGCCAGCTGAAGAAGGTAAACTTGGTCTTGAATTCGAATCTGTAATTAAAGGTGGTAACGTTCCTAAGGAATTTGTTCCTTCTATTGAGAAAGGTTTCAGAGAAGCAATGAAAAATGGTCCGTTAGCGGGTTATGAAGTAGATGCTATGAAAGTTACTTTGACTGATGGTTCTTATCACGATGTGGATTCCGATCAACTTTCGTTCGAATTGGCTGCTAAACTAGGATTTAAAGCTGCTGCAAAAGCTGCAAAAGCTGTGATCATGGAGCCAATTATGAAATTAGAAGTGTTAACTCCTGAGGAAAGTATGGGAGATATTGTAGGTGACCTTAACCGTCGTCGTGGTCAAATTAACAACATGAGCGACAGAGCGGGTGCAAAAGTAATTAAAGCAAGTGTTCCATTATCTGAAATGTTTGGATATGTAACCTCTTTACGTACTTTATCATCTGGTAGAGCAACATCTACTATGGAATTTTCACATTATGCTGAAACACCTTCAAATATATCTGAAGCTGTAATTAAGGAAGCAAAAGGAGTTGAAGCTTAAATCTAAAGAAAATGAGTCAAAAAATCAGAATAAAACTTAAATCATACGATTATAATTTAGTTGATAAATCAGCTGAAAAAATCGTTAAGACAGTAAAAACTACTGGTGCTGTAGTAACTGGACCAATTCCGTTACCAACACACAAAAAAATATTTACTGTACTACGTTCTCCACACGTAAATAAAAAGTCTAGAGAGCAATTTCAATTAAGCTCTTACAAAAGACTTCTTGATATTTACAGTTCTTCATCAAAAACAATTGATGCTTTGATGAAACTGGAATTACCAAGTGGTGTTGAAGTAGAAATCAAGGTTTAATTCCTTGAACTAATCATGGAATTTGATTAGTACATGTCCTAAGCCTTTGGCGAAGGAAAAACGGAAAAAATACATTCAGAGCTGAAAGTATTTTTCAGCTCTGAAGTTTTTTAGATAAATAACAATTAGTAATAACAATTTGGTGGAAGGTTTGTAATAGTTACAAATTGTACATCGTAAATTAAATTAGAATGTCTGGGTTAATAGGAAAAAAGATTGGTATGACCAGCATCTTCGACGAAAATGGAAAGAACATTCCATGTACAGTGATCGAAGCTGGACCATGCGTAGTTACCCAAGTCAGAACCGCAGAGGTTGACGGGTATGAAGCTCTTCAGCTTGGTTTCGATGACAAGGCAGAAAAACATGCTAATAAAGCTGAGCAAGGTCACGCTAAAAAAGCAGGTGTTTCTCCTAAAAAGAAAGTTGTCGAGTTCCAAGATTTTAAAGGAGATTTCAAATTAGGTGATACTGTAACAGTAGAGCAATTTGTAGAAGGAGAATTTATTGATGTTACTGGTACGTCAAAAGGAAAAGGATTTCAGGGTGTTGTAAAACGTCATGGTTTCGGTGGTGTAGGTCAGTCTACTCACGGTCAGCATAACCGTTTAAGAGCTCCTGGTT
Organism: Galbibacter sp. L-19; assembly: GCF_056857615.1. NCBI lineage: Bacteria > Pseudomonadati > Bacteroidota > Flavobacteriia > Flavobacteriales > Flavobacteriaceae > Galbibacter > Galbibacter sp. L-19. Next base: position 56,891 of record NZ_JBSXNL010000065.1, on the reverse strand, counting down.
CTATTGGTGCTGCATCATATCCTGCTCGTGTATTTAAGGGTATGCGTATGGCTGGACAGATGGGTGCAGAAAGAGTAACAGTACAAAACTTAAGAGTATTGAAAGTGGTTGCAGAGAAAAATCTTTTAGTAGTTAAAGGATGTGTACCTGGTCACAAAAATGCTTATGTAATCGTTCAGAAGTAATGGAAGTAGCAGTTTTAGATATCAACGGAAAAGAAACTGGAAGAAAAGTTAGTCTTTCTAAGTCAGTTTTTGGTGTAGAGCCTAGTACTCACGCTGTATATTTAGATGTTAAGCAGTATTTGGCTAATCAACGTCAAGGTACGCATAAATCTAAAGAAAGAGCGGAGATTGCAGGTAGTACACGTAAGATAAAAAAGCAAAAGGGTACAGGTACTGCAAGAGCAGGAAGTATCAAGTCTCCAATTTTTAAAGGAGGTGGTAGAATTTTTGGTCCTAGACCAAAAGATTATACTCAGAAGCTAAATAAAAATGTGAAGCGTCTTGCGAGACGTTCAGCATTGACAATCAAAGCACAAGAGAAATCAATTATTGTTTTAGAAGACTTCGATTTTGAAGCTCCAAAAACTAAAAATTTCACTAATGTTTTGAAAGCTTTAGGGTTAGAAAATAAAAAGTCCCTCTTTGTGTTGGGTGATTCAAATAATAATGTATATTTGTCGTCACGCAATTTAAAGACCTCTGAAGTTGTAACTAACTCAGAATTAAGTACTTATAGAATTGTTAATGCAAATAACATAGTGCTTTTAGAAGGATCTATAGAAGGAATTGAGTCGAATTTAAGTAAATAAGGAACCAATGAGTGTGTTAATAAAACCTATTATTACCGAAAAAGCAACCGCAGATAGCGAGTTGAATAATCGTTATGGTTTCATTGTAGATACTAAGGCAAACAAGTTGCAAATTAAGGATGCCGTGGAAGCTACTTATGGAGTTTCTGTTGAAAAAGTTCGCACAATGAATTACGGACCAAAAAGAAGTACTCGCTACACAAAAACAGGTATTCAGCATGGTAAAACCAATGCTATTAAGAAAGCTGTTATTCAAGTAGCTGAAGGGGATATTATTGATTTTTATAATAATATATAAGTAAAGACAAGAAATGTCAGTAAGAAAATTAAAACCAGTAACTCCTGGGCAGCGATTTAGAGTAGTAAACGGATTTGACGCGATTACTACTGACAAGCCGGAGAAGAGTTTACTCGCTCCGTTAAAAAAGTCGGGAGGTAGAAACAGTCAAGGAAAAATGACCATGCGCTATTTAGGTGGTGGTCATAAGAAGAAGTATCGTGTGGTTGATTTTAAAAGAGTGAAAACTAACGTTGAAGCTACAGTAGAATCAATACAATACGATCCAAACAGAACTGCGTTTATTGCATTAATTACATACAAAGACGGAGAGAAGAGTTATATTATTGCTCAAAACGGTTTGCAAGTAGGTCAAACTGTAGTCTCTGGATCTGGTGTAGCTCCTGAAATAGGAAATGCAATGCCTTTAAGTGAGGTTCCATTAGGTACTATTATATCTTGTATTGAATTACGTCCTGGTCAAGGAGCTGTTATGGCTCGTTCGGCTGGTGCTTTTGCTCAGTTAATGGCAAGAGAAGGTAAATATGCTACTGTGAAACTTCCTTCTGGTGAAACTAGATTGGTATTAGCAAATTGTTTAGCTACAATTGGAGCGGTATCAAATTCAGATCATCAGTTAGTAGTTTCTGGTAAAGCAGGTAGAAAACGTTGGTTAGGAAGAAGACCTAGAACTAGACCGGTTGTAATGAACCCAGTAGATCACCCAATGGGTGGTGGGGAAGGCCGTGCTTCTGGAGGACATCCAAGATCAAGAAACGGAATACCTGCTAAAGGATTTAGAACAAGAACTAAATCTAAAGCGAGTAATAAGTATATTATAGAACGTAGAAAGAAATAAAGTATTAAGAGATGGCACGTTCACTAAAAAAAGGACCTTACGTTCACTATAGTTTAGAGAAAAAAGTTCAACAAAATGTTGAGTCTGGTAAGAAGACAGTTATTAAAACCTGGTCTAGAGCATCTATGATTACTCCAGATTTCGTTGGTCAAACAATAGCTGTACATAATGGTCGCCAATTTGTTCCTGTGTATGTAACAGAGAACATGGTAGGTCATAAGTTAGGAGAATTTTCACCAACAAGATCTTTTAGAGGTCATGCAGGTGCAAAAAATAAAGGAAAAAAATAATAAGTAGCCATGGGAGTTCGTAAAAGAGAAAGAGCAGAGCAAATAAAAGAAGCTAAGAAAAGTTTAGCGTTTGCAAAGTTGAATAACTGCCCAACTTCACCAAGAAAAATGAGGTTAGTAGCCGATTTAGTTCGTGGGGAAAAAGTTGAGAAGGCACTTGCTATTTTGAAATTTAACCAAAAAGAAGCATCTCGTCGTTTAGAGAAGTTGTTAGTTTCTGCAATAGCAAACTGGCAGTCTAAAAATGAAGATGCAAACTTAGAGGAGGCAGATTTATTTGTTCAAGAAATTCGCGTAGATGGTGGGGCAATGTTGAAAAGACTTCGTCCAGCACCTCAAGGTCGCGCACATAGAATTAGAAAACGTTCTAACCACGTTACAATAGTGGTTGGTGCTAAAAATAATACACAAAGTTAAGATAGAGTATGGGACAGAAAACAAATCCGATCGGAAATCGCCTTGGTATCATTAGAGGATGGGAATCCAACTGGTATGGAGGTAATGACTATGGAGATAAACTTGCTGAAGACGATAAAATCAGAAAGTATATCCATGCTCGTTTATCTAAAGCTAGTGTATCTAGAGTAATTATTGAGCGTACGCTTAAGCTTGTAACCGTTACTATCACTACGGCTCGCCCAGGAATCATTATTGGTAAGGGTGGTCAAGAGGTAGACAAGCTAAAAGAAGAGCTTAAGAAAATTACCGACAAAGAAGTTCAAATTAACATCTTTGAAATTAAGAGACCAGAATTAGATGCTAATCTTGTTGCTGCAAGTGTTGCTCGTCAAATTGAGAATAGAATTTCTTACAGACGTGCAATCAAAATGGCTATCGCTGCAGCGATGAGAATGAACGCCGAAGGTATCAAAATTCAAATCTCTGGACGTTTAAACGGGGCTGAAATGGCACGTTCTGAAGCGTATAAAGATGGTAGAATTCCTTTGTCAACATTTAGAGCTGACATTGATTATGCATTACATGAGGCTCATACTACTTATGGTAGATTGGGAATCAAAGTGTGGATCATGAAAGGTGAGGTTTATGGAAAGAGAGAGCTTTCTCCGCTTGTTGGAATGTCTAAGAAGCAAGGGAAAGGCGGCAATAATAATGCCGGTGGTGGAGCTAGAAAATCTCGTCGTAGAAAGTAATTTTTTAAAGTAAAAGAAAAATGTTACAGCCGAAAAGAACAAAATACCGTAAGCAGCAGAAAGGCCGAATGAAAGGTCTTTCTCAAAGAGGGCATGAACTTTCAAATGGTATGTTTGGTATAAAATCAATGGATTCATCATTCATCACAGCGCGTCAAATTGAGGCTGCTCGTGTTGCTGCTACTCGTTTTATGAAAAGAGAAGGGCAGTTATGGATCAAAATTTTTCCAGACAAGCCAATTACAAAGAAGCCACTTGAGGTGCGTATGGGTAAAGGTAAAGGTGCTCCAGAATATTGGGCAGCTGTAGTTAAACCAGGTAGAATTATGTTTGAAATAGGTGGAGTGCCTATGGACGTTGCAAAAGAAGCTTTAAGGCTTGCAGCTCAGAAACTACCGGTTAAAACAAAGTTTATTGTAGCTAGAGATTATTCAGCTTAATTAATTAAGAAGATTATGAAACAATCAGAGATTAGAGAATTTTCTACTGCTGAGCTACAAGAACAGCTTGGTATTGTTAAGAAACAATATGCAGATTTAAAATTAGCTCATACAATTACACCTTTGGAGAATCCACTTCAGTTGAGATATACTAGAAGAACGGTGGCTAGATTGGCAACAGAGCTTACTAAAAGAGAATTACAATAATTCGATTCTGCTAGAAGATGGAAAATAGAAATTTAAGAAAAGAAAGAATAGGGGTTGTTACAAGTAACAAAATGCAGAAATCAATTGTGGTTTCTGAAGTAAAACGAGTAAAACACCCTATGTACGGTAAGTTCGTGTTAAAAACAAAGAAATATGTTGCGCACGACGAAAAAGACGATTGCAATATTGGTGATACAGTAAAGATCATGGAAACAAGACCTTTAAGTAAAACTAAATGTTGGAGATTAGTTGAAATCATTGAAAGAGCTAAATAATTATGGTACAACAGGAATCAAGATTAAAAGTAGCAGACAACACGGGAGCTAAAGAAGTTCTTACTATCCGTGTATTAGGAGGTACTAAAAGAAGATATGCTTCTGTTGGTGACAAAATAGTTGTTACCGTAAAAGATGCAACTCCAAACGGAAACGTTAAAAAGGGGCAAGTATCTACAGCAGTAGTAGTTCGTACTAGAAAAGAAGTAAGAAGACCAGATGGTTCTTACATTCGTTTTGATGATAATGCTTGTGTACTTCTTAACCCTGCAGGGGAGATGCGCGGAACTCGTGTATTTGGACCAGTAGCTAGAGAATTGCGTGATAAGCAGTTTATGAAAATTGTATCATTAGCTCCAGAGGTGCTTTAATACATTAAGAAATGATAAAACTAAAGATAAAATCAGGAGATACTGTAAGAGTAATTGCAGGAGAACATAAAGGTTCAGAAGGGCAAGTGCTTAAAGTAAATCGTGAAAAGAATAAAGCGATAGTTGAGGGAGTTAATCTTGTGTCTAAACACGAGAAGCCAAGTGCTAAAAACCCTCAAGGTGGTATCGTTAAGAAAGAAGCTCTTATTCATATATCTAATTTGTCGTTAATAGATCCTAAATCAGGAGAAACTACGAGAGTAGGTTACGAAGAAAGAGATGGTAAGAAAGTGAGATTTTCTAAAAAATCTAATGAAGTAATTTAATTATGGCTTACATTCCAAGATTAAAACAAGAGTATAAAGAAAGAATAGTTTCTGCTCTTACAGGAGAGTTTGGTTACACCAATGTTATGCAGGTGCCTAAACTGGAAAAGATTGTTATTAGCCGTGGAGTTGGTGCAGCAGTTGCAGATAAAAAGCTAATCGACTACGCAGTAGACGAATTAAGTAGAATTTCTGGACAAAAAGCAGTAGCTACAATATCTAAAAAGGATGTTGCGTCTTTTAAACTTCGTAAAGGAATGCCAATTGGGGCAAAAGTAACTTTACGTGGAGAAATGATGTACGAGTTTTTAGATAGATTAGTTACTTCAGCACTTCCTCGAGTTAGAGATTTTAATGGAATCAAAGCGAATGGTTTTGATGGACGTGGGAATTATAACCTTGGGGTAACCGAGCAGATTATCTTTCCAGAGATCAATATCGATAGAGTAAACAAAGTAGCAGGTATGGATATTACCTTTGTTACTTCTGCGGATACCGATAAAGAAGCAAAATCATTATTAAGCGAATTAGGATTACCTTTTAAAAAGAACTAGTATGGCTAAAGAATCAATGAAAGCCCGTGAGGTTAAAAGACAAAAATTGGTAGATAAGTATGCTGAGAAAAGAAAAGCTTTAAAAGAAGCTGGAGATTACGAAGCATTACAAAAATTACCAAAAAACTCTTCACCAGTACGTTTACACAATCGTTGTAAACTAACAGGAAGACCTAGAGGTTATATGCGTACTTTTGGAATTTCTCGTGTAACATTCAGAGAAATGGCAAACAACGGATTAATCCCAGGGGTTAAGAAAGCAAGTTGGTAACAAAAATTAACTGGTAGTAAGTTCGGATTTACCCGAAAACTATTACCGCAAATAGATATAGATGTATACAGATCCTATAGCAGATTATTTAACAAGAATTAGAAACGCAAACAGCGCTGGGCACAGAGTGGTAGAAATACCTTCTTCTAATTTGAAAAAAGACATGACTAAAATTTTATTCGATCAAGGATATATTTTAAGTTATAAATTTGAAGACAACTCAGTACAAGGAACTATTAAGATAGCTTTGAAATATGATAAGCTAACTAAAGAGCCTGTTATTAAAAGACTGAAGCGTGTAAGTACACCTGGATTACGTAAGTATGTAGGTAAAGATGAACTTCCTAGAGTTCTAAATGGACTTGGTATTGCAATTGTTTCTACTTCTCATGGAGTAATGACAAGTAAGCAAGCAAAGTTAGAGAGCGTAGGTGGAGAAGTATTGTGTTACGTTTACTAATATATTAAAGACAAGAAGAAATGTCAAGAATAGGTAATAGTCCAATAGTAATTCCTGAGGGAGTTACTGTAGATATTAAAGAAGACGAAGTTACCGTAAAAGGTAAACTTGGAGAATTAAAGCAGACTTTTTCTGATGTTACTGTAAAGGTAGAAGAAGGAAATGTTATTGTTGAGCGTTCTTCAGAGATAAAAAATGTTAAAGCTAAACACGGTCTTTACAGATCATTAATCAATAACATGATTGAAGGTGTTTCTAATGGCTTTACTAAACAGTTAGAATTAGTTGGTGTAGGTTACAGAGCTAGCAACCAAGGTCAGAAATTAGATTTGGCTGTAGGTTTTTCGCATAACATTGTTATCGATTTAGCTCCTGAGGTTAAGATTGAAACAATCTCAGAAAAAGGTAAAAACCCAATCGTAAAACTAACATCATACGATAAGCAATTAGTTGGTCAAGTAGCAGCTAAGATCCGTTCTTTCCGTAAGCCAGAGCCTTACAAAGGAAAAGGAATCAAGTTTGTTGGTGAGCAATTAAGAAGAAAAGCAGGTAAATCAGCTTAATAATTAGCACTATGGCATTATCAAAGACTGAAAGAAGACAGAGAATCAAAAACAGAATCCGCAAGGTTGTTTCTGGAACAGAAGCAAGACCTAGATTGGCTGTTTTTAGAAGTAATAAAGAAATTTATGCTCAATTGATAGATGATGTAACAGGGAAAACTCTGTTAGCAGCATCTTCAAGAGATAAAGAAATTAGTTCTGCAAAAGGTACTAAAACTGAAATAGCAGCCTTAGTAGGTAAAGCTATTGCAGAGAAAGCAAAAAGCGCTGGATATGAGTTAATCTCTTTTGATAGAGGTGGTTATTTATATCACGGTAGAGTAAAATCATTAGCAGATGGTGCTAGAGAAGCAGGACTTAAATTCTAAGAAGATATGTATCAAGATTATAAAAACGTAGAATTAGTAAAACCTGGTGGACTTGAATTGAAAGATCGTTTAGTAGGTGTACAAAGAGTTACTAAAGTTACTAAAGGAGGTAGAGCCTTCGGATTTTCTGCAATTGTTGTTGTAGGAGACGAGAATGGTGTAGTTGGTCACGGATTAGGAAAATCTAAAGAGGTAGCAGATGCTATTTCTAAAGCAGTAGAAGATGCTAAGAAAAACCTAGTACGTATCCCTCTTAACAAAGGTACATTACCTCATGAGCAAAAAGGGAAATACGGTGGTGCAAGAGTTTACATTCAGCCAGCTTCACACGGTACCGGGGTTATTGCAGGAGGTGCAGTACGTGCGGTATTAGAAGCAGTTGGAGTACATGATGTACTATCTAAATCTCAAGGTTCTTCTAACCCTCACAACGTTGTAAAAGCAACTTTTGATGCTTTACTACGTTTAAGAGACGCTAGAACAATCGCTAAGCAAAGAGGAATTTCTTTAGAAAAAGTTTTTAAAGGATAAACCAAGGATAAGATGAAAAAAGTAAAAGTTACGCAAGTAAAAAGCAGCATAAAACGTACTGAAAGACAAAAAAGAACGTTAAAAGCACTAGGCCTAAGAGGAATTGGTCAAGTTGTGGAGCATGATGCAACACCAAACATCCTTGGTATGGTAAAAAAAGTAGAACACTTAGTTTCTTTTGAAGAAGCTTAATAACAATATAGTTATGAATTTAAGTAACTTACAACCAGCTGAAGGTTCAGTACATAGAGACGGAAAAAGAGTAGGACGTGGTCAAGGTTCTGGCAAAGGTGGTACTGCCACTAGAGGTCATAAAGGAGCTAAATCCCGTTCAGGATACTCTAAGAAAATTGGTTTTGAAGGAGGGCAAATGCCACTTCAAAGACGTGTACCTAAATTTGGTTTTAATAACATCAATAGAAAGGAATACACAGGAATCAATTTAAACAAGTTACAAGAATTGGTTGATAAAGGTGTTGTTAAAGACACTGTAGATTTAGAAGTTTTAGTTAGCAACGGAGTTGTTAAATCTAACGAGCTAGTTAAAATACTAGGAGGTGGAGAACTAAAAGCTAAATTAAAAATATCAGTACATAAATTTACCGCCAGTGCAAAAGCAGCTATCGAAGCAGCCGGAGGTGAAGCAGTAAGTTTATAACCAACAAGTAACCATGAAGAAATTTATTGAGACATTAAGCAATATTTGGAAAATTGAAGAACTAAAGGGTAGAATTTTAATTACCCTTGGTCTTCTATTAGTGTATCGTTTTGGTGCACAAGTAGTATTACCAGGTATTGATACACAACAATTGGCAGAATTATCATCTAGAACAGATGGTGGAGGATTATTAGGTATCTTAAATGCATTTACAGGTGGAGCGTTTGCAAATGCTTCTTTCTTTGCTTTAGGTATTATGCCTTATATTTCTGCATCAATCGTAGTTCAATTAATGGGATTAGCTATTCCTTACCTTCAGAAGTTACAAAAAGAAGGGGAGAGTGGGCGTAAAACATTAAATCAAATTACCCGTTGGTTAACAATAGGTATTTGTTTGGTACAAGCACCAGCGTATCTTTATTCATTAGGATCTTTAGGTGTTCCAGATAGTGCTTTTATCTTAGGTAAAGGACTTGATTTTATGATTCCTGCAGTTTTAATTTTAGTTACAGGAACCATTTTTGCTATGTGGTTAGGAGAAAAAATTACCGATAAAGGTATTGGTAACGGAATCTCTTTACTTATTATGGTAGGAATTATTGCTAGAATGCCACAGTCATTCGTGCAAGAATTTGTTTCTAGAACATCAGGTTCAAACGGAGGATTAATGTTGATATTGATTGAATTGATTTTATGGTTTGTAGTTATACTAGCATGTATTATGTTGGTTATGGCAACAAGACAAATTCCAGTTCAGTATGCTCGTAGAACGGCTTCTGGTGGTTATGAGAAAAATGTTTTTGGATCTAGACAGTATATTCCTTTAAAGTTAAATGCATCTGGAGTAATGCCAATTATATTTGCTCAAGCAATCATGTTTGCTCCTGCATATGTAGGTAGAATAGGAGCTTTGAAAGATACAGGTGCTGGTCAATGGTTGCAAACTGAGTTTAGCAATATCTTTGGATTATGGTACAATTTAGTTTTTGCGTTATTAATCATAATATTTACGTATTTTTACACCGCAATTACTGTACCGACAAATAAAATGGCTGATGATCTAAAAAGAAGTGGTGGATTTATACCAGGAATTCGTCCAGGAAAAGAAACCTCAGATTATTTAGATAAAATAATGTCTTTAATTACATTCCCAGGATCTTTATTTTTAGCAGTAATAGCTGTATTACCAGCAATTGTTGTTAAGATAATGGGTGTACAACAAGGTTGGGCGTTGTTTTATGGTGGTACATCACTATTAATTTTAGTGGGTGTTGCTATAGATACAATGCAACAAGTAAACTCATATTTGTTGAACAGGCATTATGATGGCTTGATGAAAACAGGTAAAAATAGAAAAGTTGTAGCTTAATTATGGCAAAGCAGCCCGCAATAGAACAAGATGGAAGTATAATCGAAGCATTGTCTAATGCAATGTTTCGAGTAGAATTAGAAAATGGTCACGTTGTTACGGCTCATATTTCTGGTAAGATGCGTATGCATTATATTAAATTATTACCAGGAGACAAGGTAAAACTTGAGATGAGTCCATATGACCTTACTAAAGCAAGAATTACTTATAGATATTAAAAGAGATGAAAGTAAGAGCATCAATAAAAAAGAGAAGTCCCGAGTGCAAGATTGTGCGTAGAAAGGGGAGATTGTATGTAATTAATAAAAAGAATCCTAGATTTAAACAAAGACAAGGATAAGTTATGGCTAGAATCGCAGGAGTAGATTTACCAAAGCATAAAAGAGGAGTTATAGGTTTAACTTACATCTTTGGTATTGGAAAAAGTAGAGCTAAAGAGATCTTAGAGAAAGCTCAGGTTAGCGAAGACACAAAAGTTAACGACTGGGCAGACGAAGATATCGCTGGTATTAGAGAGGCTATTGCTTCTTACAAAATAGAAGGTGAGTTACGCTCGGAAGTTCAATTGAACATTAAGCGTTTAATGGACATCGGTTGTCAAAGAGGTATTCGTCATAGAGCAGGTCTTCCATTAAGAGGACAACGCACTAAGAATAACTCTAGAACAAGAAAAGGTAAAAGAAAAACTGTTGCTAACAAGAAGAAGGCAACTAAATAATTCGTAGCTTAATTATGGCAAAGTCAAATACAAAAACTGCTAAGAAACGCAAGGTTATAGTAGAATCTGTAGGTGAAGCTCATATTGCTGCATCATTTAATAACGTAATTATCTCTTTGACAAATAAAAAGGGTGATGTTATTTCTTGGTCTTCAGCAGGGAAAATGGGATTCAGAGGTTCTAAGAAAAACACTCCTTACGCTGCTCAAATTGCTGCTGAAGATGCATCAAAAGTAGCTCAAGAGGCAGGTCTTAGAAAAGTAAAAGTGTACGTTAAAGGTCCAGGATCAGGGAGAGAATCTGCTATCCGTTCTATCCATAATGCAGGGATTGAAGTAACAGAAATTATTGATGTTACTCCATTACCACACAATGGATGTCGTCCACCAAAAAGAAGAAGAGTTTAATAACATTTATGTTTAAAAGAAGGTTTTTACGATTATCGAAGGATTAGCCTTAATTCATAATCACCTTCAAAATATTACAAAACATGGCAAGATATACAGGTCCAAAGACTAAAATAGCCCGTAAATTCGGAGAAGCAATATTTGGAGACGATAAATCTTTTGAAAAAAGAAATTATCCTCCAGGACAACACGGAAACAACCGTAGAAGAGGTAAAAAATCAGAATATGCTATCCAGTTAATGGAGAAGCAAAAAGCTAAATACTCTTACGGTATCCTTGAGAAACAATTTAGAAACTTATTTGAAAAAGCAAACCGTAGCAAAGGAGTTACTGGGGAAGTGCTTTTACAACTTTGTGAGTCTCGTTTAGACAATGTAGTTTTTAGAATGGGAGTTTCTCCTTCAAGAAGAGGAGCGAGACAATTAGTTTCTCACCGTCACATTACAGTAAACGGAGAATTAGTAAACATTCCTTCTTACCAGTTAAAAGCAGGTGATGTAGTAGGAGTAAGAGAGAAATCAAAATCTTTAGAAGCTATCGAAAGATCGTTAGCTAATAATAGTAGTGTTTACGAATGGATTACTTGGAATAACGAGAAAAAGGAAGGTACTTTTGTTGCTGTTCCAGAACGTTTACAAATTCCAGAAAATATTAAAGAGCAATTAATCGTCGAGTTATACTCTAAATAATAATTAGACAGCAGTCGTACTATGGCAATACTAAATTTTCAGAAGCCCGATAAAGTTATAATGATCGATTCTACCGATTTCGAAGGTAAGTTTGAATTCAGACCTTTGGAACCAGGATATGGATTGACCGTTGGTAACGCATTACGAAGAGTTCTTTTATCTTCATTAGAAGGTTTTGCAATTACATCAACTAGAATCGATAAAGTAGAACACGAATTTTCTGCAATCGAAGGTGTAGTTGAGGACGTTACAGAAATCATTTTGAACCTGAAACAAGTGCGTTTCAAAAGACAAATTGAAGATATTGATAACGAAACCGTTTCTATTTCGATTTCAGGTAAAGAACAAATAACTGCTGGAGATTTCCAAAAGTTTATATCAGGTTTTCAGGTATTAAATCCAGATTTAGTGATCTGTAATTTAGACCCGAAAGTAACTATAAACATGGAAGTTACAATCGAAAAAGGTAGAGGGTATGTTCCTGCTGAAGAAAACAAGAAAGCAAATGCTCCTCTTGGAACTATCTTCACAGATGCAATATATACACCTATCAAAAATGTTAAATTTAGCATTGAAAATTATCGTGTAGAGCAAAAAACAGATTACGAGAAATTAGTTTTCGAAATCATTTCAGATGGTTCTATACATCCAAAAGATGCTTTAACTGAAGCTGCAAAAATACTTATCCACCACTTTATGTTATTCTCTGATGAGCGTATCACTCTGGAGGCGGATGAAATTGCACAAACAGAAACTTATGATGAGGAATCTCTTCATATGCGTCAATTATTGAAAACCAAGTTAGTAGACATGGATCTTTCAGTAAGAGCATTAAACTGTTTGAAAGCTGCTGAAGTAGATACATTAGGAGACTTAGTATCTTTTAATAAGAACGATTTAATGAAATTCAGAAACTTTGGTAAAAAATCGTTGACAGAATTAGAAGAACTTGTAAATAACAAGGGACTTAGTTTTGGAATGGATTTATCAAAGTATAAATTAGATAAAGACTAACAAAATCATCATATTTTGCTCCTCAAAATGGGTAGAGCAAGATGTTGATTTAAAACAATTGTCATGAGACACGGAAAGAAATTTAACCATTTAGGTAGAAAAACAGCTCATAGAAAAGCAATGCTTGCTAATATGGCATGTTCATTAATAGAGCACAAGCGTATTAATACAACTTTAGCAAAAGCTAAAGCTTTAAAGCAGTTTGTTGAGCCTTTAGTTACAAAATCTAAAGAGGATACAACACACAACAGACGTGTTGTTTTTAGTAAATTAAGAGACAAATACGCTGTTACTGAGCTTTTCAGAGATGTTGCTGTTAAGGTAGGTGATAGACCAGGAGGTTACACTAGAATTATTAAACTAGGTAACAGACTTGGAGATAACGCAGACATGGCGATGATTGAGCTAGTTGATTACAACGAAACTTACAATGTAGCTGATAAGCCTGCTAAGAAAAAATCGACTAGAAGAGGTAGAAGTAAAAAAGCTACCGAGGCTGCTACTGTTGAAGCTCCTCAAGCTAAAGAAGCTCCTGCAGCTAAAGAAGATTCTGACAATGAAAAACCAGAAACTTCACAAGAATAGTGATTAATGTTATCATAACATATCAAAAAGGATAAACGTTTTAGTTTATCCTTTTTTTTGTGTTATTTTGTAAAACTTTTGCAACGTACAAAAATGAAGTATCAATCTAGAAAACAAGCAATGATTTTATTGGCAGACGGTACCATATTTTATGGTAAAGCCGTTGCAAATAAAGAAGGAAGTGCTTTTGGCGAAGTCTGTTTCAACACAGGAATGACAGGCTATCAAGAAATTTTTACAGATCCATCTTACTATGGACAATTAATGGTAACTACTAATGCCCATATTGGGAATTATGGAGTTAAAAATGATGAAGAGGAATCGGATTCAGTTAAAATAGCAGGTCTTATATGTAAGAACTTTAGCTATGTTCCATCGCGAGTTGGGAAGTCAGATTCTCTTGAGAACTTTTTAAATGAAAATAATATACTTGCAATCTCTGATGTTGATACCAGAGCTCTTGTGAGTTATATTCGAGACCATGGTGCAATGAATGCTGTAATATCTACAGAAGTAGATAAAATAGATGAATTGAAGAAGCAACTAAACGAGACACCAGATATGGTAGGTTTAGAGCTTGCATCAAAGGTTTCAACCAAAGAAGCTTATTTTTATGGAGATGAAAATGCTACCTACAAAATAGCAGCGTTGGATTTAGGAATCAAGAAGAATATCCTTAGAAATTTAGCAAAACGCGATTGTTATATAAAGGTATTTCCATACAATGCCACTTTTAAGGAAATGGAAGCTTTTAATCCAGACGGATATTTCTTGTCTAATGGCCCTGGAGATCCAGAACCTTTAGAATGCGCTATTACTTTGGCTAAAGAAATTATAGAAAAGGACCTACCTTTATTCGGAATTTGTTTAGGACATCAAATAATTGCACTTTCAGAAGGAGTATCTACTTTTAAGATGTATAATGGACATAGAGGGATTAATCATCCTGTTATAAATCATCTTACAGGGAAAGGGGAGATTACTTCTCAAAACCACGGTTTTGCAATCAACAGAAAAGAAACAGAAAGCAATGCTAATTTCGAAATTACACATTCTCATTTAAATGATAATGAAGTAATGGGAATTAGACATACTAAAAAGAACTGTTTCTCGGTACAATACCATCCAGAAGCTGGTCCAGGACCAAATGATGCTACGTATTTATTTGATCAATTTATAGAAAACATTAAACAACAAAAACTAGAAACAGTATGAGTATAATTATAAGTGTACACGCACGTCAGATATTAGATTCAAGAGGAAATCCAACCGTAGAAGTAGATGTAGTAACCGAAAACGGTATTTTAGGTAGAGCAGCAGTTCCATCTGGAGCGTCTACAGGAGAGCATGAAGCAGTTGAGCTTAGAGATGGAGGAAAATCTTACATGGGTAAAGGGGTTTCTGAAGCTGTAAACAACGTAAACACTACCATTGCAGAAGAACTTATAGGGGCTTCTGTATTTGAGCAAAATTTAATAGATCAAACAATGATCGATTTAGATGGGACTCCAAATAAATCTAAATTAGGAGCTAATGCTATTTTAGGGGTATCGCTTGCAGTTGCTAAAGCTGCGGCAAACGAATTAGGAATGCCATTATATAGATACGTAGGTGGAGTAAGTGCAAATACGCTTCCTGTACCAATGATGAACATTATTAATGGAGGATCACATTCAGATGCACCTATTGCTTTCCAAGAGTTTATGGTAATGCCAGTAAAGGCTAAAAACTTTACGCATGCAATGCAAATGGGGACTGAGATTTTCCATAACCTTAAAAAAGTATTGCACGATAGAGGTTTAAGTACAGCTGTAGGAGATGAAGGTGGTTTTGCACCAACTTTAGATGGTACAGAAGATGCTTTGGATACCATTTCAAAAGCAGTTGAAAAAGCTGGATATAAAATGGGAGATGAAGTAATGATTGCTTTAGATTGTGCTGCAGCAGAATTTTATGTTGATGGAAAATATGACTATACTAAATTTGAAGGAGATAAAGGTGCTGTAAGAACTTCTGAAGAGCAAGCTCAGTATTTGGCAGATCTTTCTGCTAAATATCCAATTATCTCTATTGAAGATGGGATGGATGAGAACGACTGGGATGGATGGAAAGCACTTACTGAAAAAGTAGGAGACAAAGTTCAGTTAGTAGGAGATGATTTATTTGTAACTAATGTAGAGCGTCTTTCTAAAGGAATTGAAAATGGTATTGCAAATTCAATTTTAATTAAAGTTAACCAAATAGGTACACTTACAGAAACTATTGCAGCAGTAAACATGGCTAAAAATGCTGGTTATACTTCTGTAATGTCTCACCGCTCAGGAGAAACAGAAGATAATACAATTGCAGACTTAGCAGTTGCATTAAATACAGGTCAGATTAAAACAGGATCTGCATCTCGTAGTGATCGTATGGCAAAATACAATCAATTGCTAAGAATTGAGGAAGAATTAGGAGCTGTTGCTTTTTATCCTCAGGAAAAAGCATTTAAAATAAAATAAGAATTTTGCACTTGCAGTTGTAAGTCAATTTAAATATTAATACTCTAGGTAATTTAATTTTTATCTAGAGTATTTTTTTAGGCTAAAAACGCCTATAAATTGGTGAGGTATTTATAAATAGTTTCTCTTAGTTTTTTAAGGTTTATAGGTTTTTCAAGATACTCGCTTATTCCAACAGAAATACTCTTTTCTCGGTTTTCTACAGCACTTCCAGCACTTAATGCTAGTATAGGAATTGTAGCATTATATTTCCGCCTTATAATTTTAGTAGCCTCTAAACCATTTAAAACAGGCATTTGGATGTCCATTAAGATAATATTAGGCTGTTCTTTGCTATATAGTTCAACTCCCATTTTTCCATCATAAGCTTCATAGATAAGGGCGTTTTTGTAAAGAGAGGATAATAGTTTTTTTGTAATTAGAAGGTTTACTTTGTTGTCTTCAACAATAAGCACCTTAAATATTTTATTTTCAATCTCATTTGCTAAGTTTTGAATGGGATTGGAATCCACTTTTTCTTCAGAACTATTTGTAAAAGTGAGTTTAAAATAGAATTTACTTCCTTTATTTACTTCACTTTCAAATTGTAATATTCCTCCAAGTGCTTCAACAATTTTATACGAAATAGAGAGACCTAATCCTATTCCTCCATGTTCTCGAGTATAGTCTGATTCTTCTTGATAAAATTCTTCGAATATTTTGTTTTGGTTTTTAGTCTTTATTCCTTTTCCTGTATCATCAATAGAAAATTTAATTTCAGTAGTTTTCTCATATACATTAACCAATATTACATTTAAAGTAACACTACCTTTGGAGGTGTATTTTATGGCGTTATCTAGCAAAGAGTATACTACTCGACGAATTTTTAAATCGTCTATTAAAAGAGTTTTCGGAATGTTTGGGCTGGTATTGAGGAAGAACGACAGATTTTTTTCTTGAGCCCTAATTTTAAACATTTCAAAAATTTCGTTGGCTAAGGCTCCTAGGTCGGTAGGGTTTTATTTTATACTAATTTTGTTTTTGTCATAGCGGTTAAAATCAAAAATATCTTCGGCCATATATAAAAGAGACTCCCCAGAAGATTTAATGATGTTGATATGATTATTTTGAACACTTGTAAGGTCTTTAAATTTAAGAAGTAAATCTGCATAACCAATTATTGCATTTAAAGGTGTTTTTACTTCATGTGTCATTTTGGTTAAGAAGTTGGATTTTATTTCATTGGAAATAGTTAGTCTTTTGTTTATTCTAGCTAATTTAATTCTGCTAAAATAGATAAGCATGGTTACAATAATAAAAGAGATAAACCCCCCAATAATTATATATTTATTTTTTTTCACTTTTAAATCGTTCAACTCTTTTTCCTTTTGTATGGATAATTCTTTTAAATCCAATTTTAGGCGTTCTTTTAATAGTGTGTTTTGGACTTTATTAAGTTGTAAACTGTTACGATATGTGTAGCCAATTTGAGAAAATTTCAGTGCATTTTTATAGTCTTCTTTTTGCTCATATGGATTAGATAGTAAATTAGCTGTTTCGATTGAGTTTGCATAGACTTGATGTTTTTCTGCCGTTTCAAAAGCCTTTAGAGCATAATCAAGCGCTTTTTCATCATCTCCTAATTTACGAAGAATTTTAGCTAAACTCATATAACAATCTTCCCTAATAATATTGTTGTTTATTTGGTTTAATAAAAGAAGAGCATATTCAAACTCCTCTTTAGCTTTGGTTAGATTTTCAGATTCATAATATAAATTTCCAATATACATTTGTGTAAGCAGCTTCCTAAAAGTGTAGCCTAGAGAGTCTTCATAACGGTATACTTTTTTAAGTGCAGAAAGGGTGGGTGCAGGAAGCCCTTTGTAGGAGTTAATAAACGCCAAGTTTTTTGGATAGAGACAATTCCATATTGGTCATTATTTTTTTTGTGTATAACTAACGCACTATCTAATAGCTCAATAGAAGTATCATATTCATTAACTAATGTATATAGAATAGAAATATTTTTTAAGCATTCTGCTATTTGTGATGTATTGTTTAGTTCTTTACTTATGGCTATTGCCTTGTTGTAATATTTTAAAGCTTCGTAATGATTACTTTTAAACCTATGCACTTTTCCAAGGTGGTTGTATATAGAAGGTTTTATAGTGTTTAGATTGTTGTTTTCGGCAATTTCAAGTCCTTTATTTAAATAATCAATAGCGCTATTATGATTAGATAGATATACATTTGAGGCGCCTATAATGTTGTATGCCGTTGCAATTCCTAGGAGATTGGAATTTTTTTCTGAAAGTAGCAAGAGTTTTTCAGAAAGTAAAATAGCTTCATTTGGGTCGATGTTCGTAGTTATTTCTGCAATCTCACTATATAAAGCTATAGAGTCAATAGCGGTAGGTGCATTTTTTAACTTGGTATATAGACTGTCTATTTCTATATTTTGTGTATACCCTAATGAGAAGATCAATAGTGTGAGGAAAGTTAGGATATTAACTGTTTTTCCCTTCATATATATTCGAATTAAATAAACTTAATTAATGTAAGGGGGCAAAGTCAAGCACAAAAACAGGTGGAAATATAGTACGAAATTTGTTAATTAAATGCTTGATTCGTAATTATTAGTGGGTCTAGCTATGATAATTTAACAAGTTAATAAAGAAAGTAAGGTAATACTGTCAATATATAAATATAAAGTCCTTCAATTATAGAAGGGCTTTTTTTATAAATGAAAATAATGTCATATTAACATTCATTTAATAAGGAAAATTTTCATTATGTCAATATAATTATTTAATTTAAAGTTAATTATGAAAAGCTTTTAGTAACCGAAAAAATTCTACCATTGTGAAAACTAACTTTCTTTTTGTTTGCGCTGAAAATGACGGAATCCCAAACTGTAAAGCAGGAGGAATGGGAGATGTTGTTAGGGATGTTCCACGCCAAATAGCAATTAATGGAGATACGTCTCATATTATTACCCCGTCTTATGGAAGGTTACATTCTAATGGAGAATTTCTTAGTAAATTAAGTTTTAATTATAGAGGTATTCCACAGGAAGCGCATTTATATGAAGTTCCTGGAAAGAAATTGAATGAAAATATTAAGCATTATGTAATAGATCATCCAGAAATTACCTCGGGAGATATAGCTCATATTTATTTTAATGATCCAGAACAGCCTTTTTATACAGACGCTTGTATGTTTTCTCTTTTTTGTATAGCTGTGGCAGAGGCAGTAAAACAAAATTTATTTGGAGCACTTCAAATTATACATCTACATGATTGGCATACAAGTTTATTATTATTTTTAAAAGAATACCATCCTTCTTATTCAGTTTTAAAAACTAGCAGGTTTGTTTATTCTATACATAATTTGGCTATACAAGGAATCCGCCCTTTTCAAGCTAATTATTCTTCTTTAAAAGAATTTTATCCTGAAATTGATATAGATGAAGAAAAACTAAAAGATCCGAGATATCACGACTGTATAAATTTAATGTCATTAGGAATTCGTTTTGCAGATGCTGTGCATACGGTTTCTCCTTCCTACAAAGAAGATATACAGAAAGCTAGTAATCCGCCTACATTTATTGGAGGAGAAGGCTTAGAAGATGATTTGAAAAAGGCGAATGAAGAGGGACGTTTATTTGGGATTTTAAATGGTTGTAACTATAAAAACATTAACCGAGTTAAGAAAAATGAATTATGTAAACATAGTTTAAAAGCTATTTTTAAATGGATACAAGAACCAAATAAAAAATATAAAGCAGATTTTTTAGCACATACAGGTAATAAAATTTATGCTTTAACAAGTAGTAAACCTAGCTTTGTTTGCGCAAGTGTAGCCCGTCTAACGGAACAAAAATTCTTTTTCTTTAAGAATAATCCCCAACTTCTTAGGGATATTATAGATTTGTTAGCAAAAAGAAATGGAGTTTATATTGTTTTAGGAACAGGAGCTCCAGAGTACGAAAGATTACTACGACAAGTAAGCTACGAAAAAGAAAATTTTATTTTCATAAATGGACAATCGGAAGAGGTTATCGATTCGTTGTACTATGAGTCCGATTTGTATTTAATGCCAAGTTTGTTTGAGCCCTGCGGAATTAGTCAGATGTTGGCTATGCGCAACGGGCAACCCTGCCTTGTTCATGCAACGGGAGGTTTAATAGATACTGTAGAGCATCTTAAATCTGGTTTTAGTTTTTCTGGAGAGACTTTAGAAGAGAAAAACGAGAATTTTTTAAGAGTATTTGAAAGTACCTTGGATTTGTTTTTTGAAGATCAAGAAATCTGGAAGCATATAAGTAAAGTAGCAAAGAGTAAAAGATTTAGTTGGGAGAAATCTGTAAAAGAATATTATGAACAATTGTATCTTTTAGAAACTTCGACAAAAAATAAGCTTACCCCAAGAATAAAAAATAGTAGAAACAAATCGGGAGTTATAATTTATGACAAATAAAGAATTCCCTTTTCTTCAGCAATTAAAACAATTATAGAAAGTAGTTTTTTATACGGTGCTGAATTAATAATTTTTTATACTTGGTATTGGAGGTTCTCAATATCAAGTATTATTTTTTTTAAACTACATATTTTATGATAGTTAAGATTTAGTCTTTGTTCTTATAGCGAAGCGGTCTTGTATTTTTACATGGATATTAATAATTTTTTTAAATTACATATTTTATGATAGCTAAGATTTAGTCTTTGTTCTTTTTTCTTATAGCGAAGCGGTCTTGTGTTTTTACACAGACATTAATAATTTTTTTAAACTACATATTTTTTTGTGATAGTTAAGATTTAGTCTTTGTTCTTATAGCGAAGCGGTCTTGTATTTTTACATGGATATTAATAATTTTTTTAAACTACATATTTTATGATAGCTAAGATTTAGTCTTTGTTCTTTTTTCTTATAGCGAAGCGGTCTTGTATTTTTACACGGACATTAATAATCAAGTATTAAAAAATAACAATTTAATAAAGAATTGAGTTGTTTTTTAAGATTGTATAATTATTTTTTCAAATTAGAAATTTTCAACATAAAAAAATGCGAAATATTCATTTTCAAGCATTTTGATTGAAAGAAACAAAATCTACATTTTTCAGAAATAAATTTTGGCATCATTTTAACCTTTGAAACTAGTAAAAAGACTGCTGATTAACCGTAATTTAACACATTATTTCGTATTTTCGCAACACTTGTAAAAATTTAAATAAACTAAAATATATTATGTCAGATACGGCTACTATTGAGTATAAAGGTAAAAAAATAGAATTTCCAGTTGTTGAAGGTACAGAAAATGAATTAGCAATAGATATTAAAACGCTAAGAGCTTCAGCAGGTATTATTACTTTAGATCCAGGATACAAAAACACAGGTTCTTGTGAAAGTGCAATAACTTATTTAGATGGAGAAAAAGGTATTTTAAGGTATCGGGGTTATGCTATTGAAGACCTAGCCGAGAAAGCTGACTTCCTTGAAGTTGCTTATTTATTAATTTTTGGAGAGCTTCCTAATAAAACACAGTTAGAGAAATTCCATAATGATATCAAAGCAAATTCTGAGGTAGATGAAGACGTTAAGAAAATTGTAGATAGTTTTCCAAGAACTGCACATCCAATGGGGGTGTTATCTTCCTTAACTAGTGCATTGACTGCATTTAACCCTTCTTGTGTTGATATAAATTCTGAAGAAGATATGTATCAGGCCATCGTTAAAATTATGGGTAAATTTCCTGTTTTAGCAGCATGGACATTACGTAGAAGAAATGCTAAGCCTTATGATTACGGGAATGCTTCTCTTGGTTATGTGGAGAACATGCTTTATATGATGTTTAAAAAACCAAACGAAGAGTATAAATTAAATCCTGTTGTGGTTGAAGCATTAGATAAATTATTAATTCTTCATGCAGATCATGAGCAAAATTGTTCTACATCTACAGTAAGAATTGTAGGTTCATCTCATGCAGGATTATTCGCATCTCTTTCTGCAGGTGTTTCTGCATTATGGGGGCCTCTTCATGGTGGAGCAAACCAAGCGGTTATTGAAATGTTGGAAGGAATTAAAGAAGACGGAGGTGATACAGCAAAATACATGGAAAAAGCTAAGGATAAAGAAGATCCTTTCCGTTTAATGGGATTTGGGCATAGAGTATATAAAAACTTTGATCCACGTGCTAAAATTATCAAGAAATCTGCAGATGAAGTTTTAGGAGATTTAGGCGTTGAAGATCCAGTTTTATCAATTGCCAAAGGATTAGAAAAACAAGCATTAGAAGACGATTATTTCGTAAAAAGAAAATTATATCCTAACGTAGATTTTTACTCAGGAATTATATACAGAGCTTTAGGAATTCCTACAGAAATGTTTACTGTAATGTTTGCTTTAGGGAGATTACCAGGTTGGATTGCTCAATGGAGAGAGATGAGATTGAAAAAAGAACCAATTGGTAGACCACGTCAAGTATATGTTGGTGAGAATTTAAGACCTTTTGTAGAAGTAGAAAAAAGGTAAATAAAAAACCATATAAAATTTTTAAAGGGTATGTTAATCTATAACATGCCCTTTTTAATTGATTGTATGTCGATTATTAATGATATTTTTGATCTTCATCTAGAAATGCTAGTTTAAAAAGATATTTATGTTAAAACTTCATGTAGAAAATGAGACTTCTAAACTTGAAGCAGTAGTTTTAGGAACTGCAAAAAGTAATGGGCCTACACCAACTATAGAAGATGCATACGACCCAAAGTCGTTGGAATTTATAAAAGCAGGAACCTATCCTGTAGAAGCAGATATGATTCCAGAAATGGAAGCTTTTAATACTGTTTTTGAAAAGTATGATGTAAAAGTATACAGACCAGAATTAATAGAAAATTGCAATCAAATCTTCTCAAGAGATATCGCTTTTGTTATTGACGATTTCTTTATAAAATCGAATATATTGCCAGATCGAGAAAAAGAACTGGAAGCTATTCAGTATGTAATAAATCAAATAGAGCCTTCAAAAGTGATAACACCTCCAAAAGAAGTGCATATAGAAGGTGGCGATGTTATGCTTTGGAATGACCATATTTTTATAGGAACCTACAAAGGAGCCGATTATCCAGATCTTATTACAGCTAGAACAAATATGCATGGGGTTAATTTTATTAAAGAAATGTTTCCTAATAAAATTGTGAAAGAATTTGATTTAAGTAAATCAAATACCATTGCTAGAGACAATGCTTTGCATTTGGATTGTTGTTTTCAGCCAGTAGGAACGAGCAAAGGAATTATTCATAAGGAAGGTTTTAGAAAGGAAGCAGACTATAATTATTTAGTGGATTTATTTGGGGAGGAAAACTTATTTCATATTACAAAAGATGAGATGTATTATATGTTTAGCAATGTGTTTTCAATCTCTCCAGAAGTAGTAGTTTCAGAAAAAAACTTTAAGCGACTTAATAATTGGCTTCGCGAAAATAAATTTACAGTTGAAGAGATTCCTTATAGTGAAATATCTAAACAGGAAGGACTTTTACGTTGTTCAACTATGCCATTAATTCGTGCATAAAATCTTAATCAAAGCAAGTTGTTTTATGCATACTGTCTAACTTTCTTTGTAGCTTTGCGCGATTAAAATTTAGAAGGATATGAGTCAGGTTACGAATACAATTTTAATGGTTCGTCCAATTAGTTTTAGAATGAACGAGCAAACAGCCGTTAATAATTATTTTCAGGAAGATATCGATATGATGAACGAGGCAATAAATGCCAAAGCTCAAAAAGAGTTTGATACTTTTGTGGAAAAAATTAGGGCTGCCGGGATTCAAGTTATTACGGTTCAAGACACCCTAAAACCAGATACTCCAGATTCTATTTTTCCTAATAATTGGATTTCTACACATGAGGATGGAACTGTAACGCTTTACCCAATGTTTGCAGAAAACAGAAGAAATGAGCGGAGAGAAGATATATTGGATGTATTGGAGGCAAACAATTTTTGTGTTGAAAATGTAATGGATTATACCTCTGCTGAAGAAGAAGGGATTTTTTTGGAAGGAACTGGAAGTATAATTTTAGACCGTGTACATAGAAAAGCATATTGCGCACTTTCTCCAAGAGCAGATGAGGATTTATTTATAGAATTTTGTGAAGACTTTGAATATTTCCCTGTTATTTTTACTGCCAATCAAGATGTTGATGGAGTAAGAAAACCTATTTATCATACCAATGTAATGATGTGTGTTGGAGATAATTTTGCGGTTGTTTGTTTAGATACTATTGACGATAAGAAGGAGCGCAAAAACTTAGTAGATCATCTTAAAAAAGATGGAAAAGAAATTATTGTAATTTCTGAAACTCAAATGAGCAATTTTGCAGGAAACATGCTACAAGCTCAATCAGAAACAGGAGAAAAATATTTAATAATGAGTAATTCTGCTCATGAAAGTTTGCATTCTAATCAGATAAAATCTATAGAAAAATACGCTACAATTTTATCGAGCAATTTAGAAACTATAGAAACATGCGGAGGAGGAAGTGCCCGTTGTATGATGGCAGAAATATTTCTCCCAAAAAAATAGTATATTTAAAGACCTAGCGATATAGATTTTAAAATAACTTATGCTTTCAAAGAAAACAAAATATGGTTTAAAGGCACTTACTTACATGGCCAAAAAAGAAAGTAAGAGTCCTGTGCTCATTTCAGAAATTGCAGAGCAAGAAAATATCTCCAAAAAATTTCTGGAAATTATTTTACTTCAACTAAAAAATAGCGGTTTTTTAGGGTCGAAAAAAGGAAAGGGAGGTGGCTATTACCTCATTCGGGATCCCGAAAAAATAACTGTAGCTTCTCTAATTAGAGTACTAGAAGGCCCTATAGCAATGCTTCCTTGTGTAAGTCTTAATTTTTACGAAAAATGTGATGATTGTAAAAATGAAGAAGCTTGCTCGCTAAGTAGGTTAATGATAGAGGTTAGAGATAGTACCTTAAAAGTATTAGAAAATAAAACTTTGGCAGATTTAACTAGATCTACTTTAACCACTTAAGATGCTTATTTTTAGTTAGTTGAAAAATTATTCTGTGATTTTTTTGTTAAAAACCTAGTAATTAACTAGACTATTGATATCTTTGCTTTTTAGTATAGAAATAAAGAGTTATGGATTTAGTAGAAATAAATAAAAAATTAAAAGATAAATCTCCTTCGGAAATTGTAAAATGGGCATTGACTCAAGGTCAAAATCCTGTTGTAACCACAAATTTCCGTCCGTATGAAGCAGCTATTTTACACGCTACCACTTCAGAAAAAAAAGAGCTTCCTGTAATTTGGTGTGATACAGGTTACAATACCAATAAAACTTATTTACATGCAGAGCGTTTAATAAAATCTTTGGCATTAAATATTAAATTATATGTTCCTAAACAAACGGTAGCACACAGAAATATGGTAATGGGAATTCCTAGTATTGAAGACCCTTTGCATAAAGTGTTTACAGAACAGGTTAAGTTAGAGCCATTTAAGAGAGCAATGGCAGAAAATAAACCGGATATATGGTTTACAAACCTTAGAAAAGGACAAACTGCATTTAGAGATAGTTTGGATATTGTAACCAAAGGAAATGATGGTGTTTTAAAAGTGAGTCCATTTTATTATTATTCAGATGAAGAGTTAGATGTTTATTTGGAGGCTCATAATCTAGAAAACGAATTTAATTATTTTGACCCTACCAAGGTTTTAGAGAATAGGGAGTGTGGCTTACATGTAAGCTAAAAAAAATAGTTTAAGATATTCTGGAAGGGGATTGCTAGCAGCAATCCCCTTTTTTGGTTTAATCCCTAATAGAGAATTTAATTTGTTTATAAGCTAAGTGTTTAAGTAAAGTCGGATTTTATGTAAATTAAATTCTACATTAGGAATTATAATTGATAAGATATTCTTATTTTTAAGGAAAATAAAAGTGATGAAAAAGAAAGTAGCATATTTATACGTTATCATAATAGTTGGATGTTTTTCTTGTGGTCCAAAAATAATTCAAGAGCCTATTGTTTTTGACGAGGAAAGGAGTAATTTAACCTTGAGTTATATGGAAGAACATTATGGAATAAGGCAAGAAGAGCCAACTATTATTCCTAAAATGATAGTGGTTCATTGGACAGAAATTCCCACGTTTCAAAAAACGGTTGATGCTTTTTATGAAGCTAATTTGCCAGAGCATAGAAATGCTATTGCAGGCGCAGGAAGCTTGAATGTTTCCTCTCAGTTTGTAGTGGATCAAGATGGAATTATTTATAATTTAATGCCAGAAACTACTATGGCTCGCCATGTAATAGGTTTAAATCATTGTGCTATTGGGATAGAAAATGTAGGAGGTTCAGATTTACCCTTAACAGATGCACAGTTGAGAGCCAATGTAAAGTTGATAAAATATTTGAAAAAGAAGTATCCAATTGATTATGTTATTGGTCATTATGAATATCAATTATTTGAGAAAACCGACTTATGGCTTGAAAAAGACGATAGTTATAGAACTGTGAAAACAGACCCGAATAAAGAGTTTATGGAAGAAATAAGAAAGAGAATTAAAAAATTAGATATAAAACCATTACCTAAAGGATAAGTACCAATGAATAAGAATATAAGAAAAATTATACTCTCGATATTTTTTATAGGAAGCTTTTTATCGATTTCAGCACAAGGCTTTTACAATGAACTATTTGAAAAATACGATAGCTATAAAGAGGAAAGTATTACAATTAGAAGGTTTACGCACAGTAAAATAATGCCTTTAATTGAAGAATTAAAACCTGATTCTTTTTTTGAAGTGAATAAAGTAGGAACTTCCATAAAAGGGAAGAGTTTAAATTTAATAAGCTTTGGAGAAGGAGAGGTGGATGTTTTTCTTTGGTCGCAAATGCATGGCGATGAATCTACTGCTACCATGGCGATTTTTGATATTATGAACTTTTTTAAATCAACAGATTTTCAGAAGGAAAAAGAAGAGATGCTGTCCAATTTAAGGATTCATTTCTTGCCCATGTTAAACCCAGATGGAGCCGAATTGTTTACCAGAAGAAATGCTTTAGGAGTAGATATAAATAGAGATGCTGTTAGATTACAATCTCCAGAAAGTAAAACATTAAAGCGGGTTCGAGATAGTTTGGAAGCCGATTTTGGTTTTAATTTACACGATCAAAGTACGTATTACAATGCTAATAGAACTCCAAAGCCAGCAACTATTTCTTATTTAGCGCCTGCATATAATTATGAAAAGGAGGTGAATAATGTTAGGGAAAATGCCATGAAACTTATTGGGTATATGAATGGAATTCTTCAAAAATATGCACCAGGACAAGTAGGGAGGTATAATGATGATTTTGAGCCGCGTGCATTTGGAGATAATATTCAGAAATGGGGAACAAGTGTTGTTTTAATAGAGTCTGGTGGATATCCAAACGACCCTGAAAAGCAATTTATCAGAAAGTTGAATTTCGTAACTATTTTATCTGCAATTAGAGCAATTGCAACCAAAGAGTATGAGAAATCATCTAAAGAAGAATATTTTAAAATCCCTGAAAACGACAGGAAATTATTCGACTTAAAACTAATAGGGGTTCAGTACGAATTATTAGGAAATACGTATACCGTAGATTTAGGAATAGATAGTAGGGAGGTGTCTGCTCATACCGAATCTGGTTATTATTACAAAGCAGGAGTATCGGATATGGGAGATTTATCTACGTATTATGGGTATAAAGAGTTTGAAGCATCTGCTTACGCAGTAGTTGCTCCAAAGGTATATCCGGAGACATTCTCAACTATAAATGCTGTTGTAGAAAAAGGGGTTTCTTCATTTTTAAAAGAAGGGTTTGCTTACGTAAAAGTGGAACACCTTCCTGAAGATAAAGATGCTATAAATATTCCTTTACACGTTATTTCAGATAAAAAAAATACAGCTGTGAATTTATATGTGGGCGCTAATCCAACTTTTTTCTTGAAGAAGAATGATTCCTTAGAATATTTAATTATTAATGGAAATTTAGTGGATTTAAAAAAACCAGAACAAGATTTTAGTAATGCACTAATTTATAAATAAGCTATTATTCTATTATGAATAAACCTGAGTTATATGGTTTATAGTGAGGTATTTAATGAAGTTGAATGAAAATATGAAACTTATTTATTCCTTTTGTAGAGTGGATTTTCTTGGCTATAATTAATCCTTCTATGAGGGTTTCTTCTGAATTAATTCTTTAAGAAAGGAAAAACTCATTATAGGAATAAAAAGGGCAAAAGGTAGGGAGGTAATAATTAATAGTTTCTGAAGCGCAATAAGGACATCAATTTCTTTTTTGGCATTTCCTAGAATTAGCATTGCAATACTAAAAATAGCAATTACGAAAGACCAAACTATGCGGTGCGATTTTTTAGGTTTTGGATTGCCTTTATCACTAAACATACTTAATACAAAAATAGCAGAATCTACAGAGGTTAATAAAAAGCCAATGAGGAGTATTACAATGGTGGAGTTTATTATAAATTGAAGGGGATATTGTTTGAAAAAGATAAAAATAGAAGTAAATACATCCCCAAATTCATTATTATAATTGTTCCAACCCTCAATTAGAAGGAAGGCATTTTCGCCAAAAGCTGTAAACCATAAGAAAGAACCTAAAGAAGGAATAATCATTACGCCAAGGAGCATTTCTCTTAATGTTCTTCCTTTAGAAATCCGTGCTATAAAAACCCCAGTAAAAGGTGCCCAAGCTAACCAAAAAGCCCAATAATAGTAGGTCCAATCTGTAAGAAATTGCTTTCCAGGATTATATTTTCCTAGTGCCAAACTAAGTGGAATAAAATCTTTTAGATACTGAAATAGAGCATTTATAAACTGTTTTAGAATTAATAGAATATCGCTTTGCGATAAAACAAAAACTAGCAGTAAGAGCGTAATAAAGATGTTTACTTTAGAGATGTTTTTTATGCCTTTATTTATTCCTTTCCATGCAGATAAAAAGGCAAATCCGCAGATAATTATTGTCAATATAATAGCTGAGGTAACGTCTAAATTTATCTTTAGTAAATGTTGAAGTCCGCCATTAATTTGTGTAGTCCCTAGGCCAACGGCACCTACAAGTCCAAAAACGGTAGCGAGCATAACTAAAATGTCTATTCCATTTAAAACTCCTGAATTTTTAAAATTAGGAGCTACAGTACTACTAATTAATGCCTGTTTGTTTTTTGTAAATAAATAATGCCCAATAACCAATGCAAAAAGTCCATAAAAAGCCCATGCAGTAAAGCCCCATTGGTAAAAGGTGTATTCAAGTGCAATTGTTTGTTTGCTAGCGTCGGTTTGTATGGGCGGGTTTAAGTACATATAGACAGGCTCCTGTACTGCACGAAGTAAAATTCCAGCTCCCATTCCAGCACTATAAAGCATTGAGATCCATGCCCAGCGAGAATATTCTGGTCTGTCGTTAGTATTACCTAAACGTAATTTTCCTAATGGAGAGATTGCAATTCCAAGTAAAAATAGCACACAAAAAAGACCTAAATACAGATAGAAATTCCCAAACCAGTTGCGTATCCAAATGGATATATTTTCAATAGAAGTATAGCTAAGAGAAGGGAAAATAAAGATAAGAATAGCCAGAAAGACTAAAATGCTTACCGATATTACTAATAATCTATTTTTAAAAATTTCCAAAAAATTATTTTGATTAAGATATTAAATATTGCCGCTTAGATTAGATAAATGTTTGATTTTGTAGGAAGAGATATTCTTTATAAAGTTATGAATCTCTTTTGTTTTAGCAACAATTCTTATAAAATGGTGGTCTTTATGGAAGGTATATTCTTGAGGAGCACTTTTATATAAAGAAAGTTTGTAAAATGGAATCAACAATCCATAAGTATCTGTTAGCGCTATAAATTTAATAACAATCCCTTTTGTTCTAATTTCGATGTTG
This sequence comes from Galbibacter sp. L-19, assembly GCF_056857615.1. Lineage (NCBI taxonomy): Bacteria > Pseudomonadati > Bacteroidota > Flavobacteriia > Flavobacteriales > Flavobacteriaceae > Galbibacter > Galbibacter sp. L-19. The sequence continues at coordinate 27,242 of NZ_JBSXNL010000065.1, read as the reverse complement.
CAAGTATCTATATTGTTATTGAGAATTAATAAGTTTTTAATCTGAATACTGGTAGTTGTAATAAATAAGTTAGGGGAATGACTTTTGCCTATTTCAACTCTTTCTTTTAGAGGAAGAACATTACCTACTTCATTTAGAAGTATTTCTTTCTGAAAAGAATTTGTATTAGAAAAATTGATTAGCATTCTTTAAAGATAGATTTTTATCGGCGTTCAGCAGAAATAAAAATCATTTTTTCGATGTAAAGATTTGTTTTTATCCTTGCTTCAAGGGTAATAACTTTTTCAAAATCCGTATCTTTGCACCCAAATTTTTCATAAAAATGAACATTCAGGATATTATAATTACCAAAGTTAAAGAAGCAATACATTCTATTTTTGATAAAGAATTAGAAACCGTTGAATTACAGGCTACTCGTAAGGAGTTTGAAGGGGATATTACGGTAGTTATTTTTCCTATGTTGCGTACTATAAAAGGAAATCCGCAACTTATAGGAGAACAAATAGGAACTTATTTGGAGGCTAATGTTACTGAGATTGAAAAATTTAATGTGGTAAAAGGTTTTTTAAACCTTGTAATTTCAGATTCATATTTTCTTCAATTTTTTAGTGATATAAAAAATGATGAGGTGTATGGTTTTGAAACTCCTAAAGAAGGAGATAAAGCTATTATGGTAGAATATTCTTCTCCAAACACTAATAAACCTTTGCACTTAGGACATATTAGAAATAATTTATTAGGGTATTCTGTTGCTGAAATTATTAAAGCATCTGGAAAAAAAGTATATAAGACTCAAATTATAAACGACCGTGGAATCCATATTTGTAAGTCAATGTTGGCCTGGCAAAAATTTGGAAATGGAGAGACTCCAGCATCCACTGGATTAAAAGGAGATAAGCTCGTTGGGAATTATTATGTAGCTTTTGATAAAGCTTATAAGGCTGAAATTGAAGAATTAATAGCTAATGGAGTAGATAAAAAAGTAGCAGAAAAAGAAGCGCCAATTTTACTGGAAGCTCAAAATATGCTTAGAAAATGGGAAGCTGGAGATGAAGAAGTTGTAAAGCTTTGGGAAACCATGAATGGTTGGGTTTACGACGGATTTGCTATTACCTATAAAAATTTAGGAGTCGATTTTGACCAATTATATTACGAGAGTAATACCTATTTATTAGGAAAGGATGTGGTTGCCGATGGTTTGGAAAGAGGTGTTTTCTTTAAAAAAGAAGATGGATCTGTTTGGATTGATTTAACAGAAGATGGCTTGGACGAAAAAATTGTTTTAAGAGCCGATGGAACTGCTGTGTACATGACGCAAGATATTGGAACTGCAATCCAACGTATTAAAGATTATCCAGATGTTGGAGGTTTGGTTTATACAGTAGGGAACGAACAGGATTATCATTTTCAAGTATTGTTTTTAATTCTGAAAAAACTCGGATTTGAATGGGCACAGCATTTGTATCATCTAAGTTATGGAATGGTAGATTTGCCTAGCGGTAAAATGAAAAGTAGAGAAGGTACGGTTGTAGATGCAGATGATTTAATTACCGAAATGGCAAGCACTGCAGGAGAGATTTCTTCAGAATTAGGAAAATTAGAAGGCTTTACGGAAGAAGAAAAGCAAGAACTTTATAAAACTATTGGGCTTGGAGCCTTAAAATATTACATTCTAAAAGTAGATCCTAAAAAACGTATCCTTTTTGATCCTAAAGAATCAATAGATTTTCAAGGAAATACGGGGCCTTTTATTCAGTATACTTATGCTAGAATTCAATCTATTTTAAGAAAGGCGGATTTTGATTTTTCAGGGGAAGCTGTAGTGATGGATTACAAACTTCATGAGAAAGAAAAATCTCTTATTAAACAAGTTCAATTATTTCCAGAAATTATTCAGAATGCTTCCGCTAATTTTAGCCCAGCTATCATAGCAAATTACACCTATGATTTGGTAAAAGAGTTCAATTCTTTTTATCAGAATGTGTCTATATTAGGAGCAGAAGTAACTTCAGAAAAAATATTTAGAGTACAGCTTTCTAGTAAAGTAGCAGAAATAATTGCAAACGCTTTAAAATTACTAGGAATTTCAGTTCCAGAACGAATGTAAAAAACATAGAATTTGTATAAAATTTCATTAATGTTCGAGTAAAAATACAAGACCGCTTCGCTATAAGAAAAAGACTAATAAATACCACAAAATAAGTAGTTTAAAGAGATGGCATTTCAAAAATCCTCTTTTTATTCATTCTTATTAATAGCAAGGGGTCTATTTTGAAAACCCCATTTGAACCTTGATGTAAGTGGAGTTCAATAAATTCCGTCAACTTTTATCGGACAACAACAATAAAATTTAAAAACCCCGAAAAAAAATTTCGGGGTTTTTTGCTGAAAATTCAGCCTCGAAACTAACAAACTCAAACAATTAAATGGCTAATTCGGGTATAGTTTGTATTCAATATCGCATAAGCTTAGCAAATCGTATTTTTTTGGACGTAGCTTTATTAGCGCAGCAAGTTCTTCAACTTCTTGTTTATTTAGTAAAATAAGTAAGTTAGATTGGATGGTTGGAATTGGAATCCTTTTATCATAAATAGAATATTTGTATTCTTCCTCCCAATAATCTACTTCAATATTGTGTAAGTAATTATGGAAACTCTCAAATTCAACTTCAGTAAAATTAAAGTTGAGGTTGTTGTAAAGTAATTGATACATATTGTTGTGTTTACAATAAATCAAAATACCATTTTTAGACCTGTTTAATACTTTAAGATTTTTACACATAATCACTGTTTTTAAATCCCTCATGGAGGGTTTTATTCCCCCAGAGCCTGTCCTAAGTTTACCGAAGGGCTCTAGGTCGAAATAGATTAAATATTGCGGTAATTTATTTCACAATAAAGCTGTCAATTACTGCTTCAATTTCTTTTTTACTACTGTTTGCAGGCATTGCAAATAAATGCGCAAATAAAGGTTTGTTGTCAACGCTTTTTTGTAACTCAATATCTTTGTTTTGCTCAAATAAGTCTTGCCATTTATTTCTTACAATTTTCCAGAAAGCTTCATTTTCTTTCCACCAATCTTGTGCTGCTTTACATTTTTCATCAGCTACTTTTGTATAGGTGTCGTAGCCTTTTTCTTGAGCTAATACAAAATCATTTCCTTTATCGTCTCTAATAATTTTATCATTATCCTGTTCATGCAACCAACCGTAATCTGTAATGGCATGTATGTTTCTACGCTTCATAACATTATAATCGTCTCGAACGGTGTGTTCTCTTCTTGGTAAAGGAGCATCGGTGGTGTTTACCCAATAATTTTTCCCGTCAACATGTACCCAACTTGCGGTGCCTTCATAACGCGGACTATCATCTACTTGATACACTTTTTGTGTCCATTGCCCTTTTACATCTTCTTTTGCCAATTTTTCAAACTTCCATGTTTTGTCTTTATAAAACTGATATAAATTGGTGTTTTCATACAACCAATCTTGCCTCCAATGTTTAATAATCATGGTGTCGTTGGCAATTAATAAATGCTGCATTACAATTTTATTGGGTTTGTCTTCTACCAATTGTACCCATTCTAAAGCGCCTACTTGTTTTACTTTGGAAGCTTGGTAGGTAGAATCTTTTGCGTTGTTAAATGTTTCGGCAAAATTGAAACGTACTTCATAACAGCCACACATGTCTTTAATGTTTTTTTGATCCGCACTTTTATCGTGCTTTTGAGCTGTTACAGCAAGGCTCGCCATTGTTAAGCCTATAAAAATTGATAATTTTTTCATTGTTGATATAATTAGTTTTTCATTTCTGATGGAACAAAAATATAAAATTTATTTAGATTGAATAAAAATAACTATATATTTGTCAAAAATTATTCAGAATCAATCTAAATAATGAAACAACTAACATACCTAATATTATTTTTAACTGTAAGCTTTGGTTTTGCTCAAAAGGTTCAAATAATGGATTCTTTAGTAGTAAACGATTTGGAGGAAGTAGTAGTTACTGGACAGTACAATCCGCAGTCGGTAAAAAAATCGGTTTATGAGGTTACTGTAATCAGTCAAGCAGACATAAATCGTCAAGCAGGAAACAATTTGGCAGATGTTTTAAATCAGACTTTAAATATTTCAATTCTTCCAAATGCTTCCACTGGAAAATCAAGTATAAAAATGTTTGGTTTAGACGGTCAATATGTCAAAATTTTGGTAGATAATATTCCGCTAGTAAACGATGAAGGTTTTGGAAATAATACTGATTTAACCCAAATTAATTTAGATGATATTGAACAGATTGAAATTGTTGAGGGCGCCATGGGAGTTCAGTATGGAGCAGATGCCGTTGCGGGTGTTATTAACATTATTACCAAAAAATCGGCTAATTACAAATGGCAAATAAGACCCTATTTACAAGAAGAAACCATTGGAGATGAGTATGGGTGGTTTGATAAAGGAAGGCATATTCAATCGTTAAGTGTTTCTAATAATATATCTGAAAAGTTATATGCTAATATTACTGCCACACGAAACGATTTTGCAGGATTATGGGGAGATAAGCAGGGAGAAAGTTATCAATATAACGATGGAAAGCGTGGCTATGAGTGGCTTCCTAAATTGCAATACAACACAAAAGGGATGTTGAGCTATCAAGCTGAAAACATGAAAATGTTTTACAAGTTTGAATATTTTAATGAAAAAGTTTCTCGTTACGATTCCGTAGTAAGAGAAAATTACAACCCTTCCACACAAACACGAAACCCTATTTCTTCGGACGAAATATTTACTTCCCAAAGATTTATGCATCATTTAAATGCAAACGGAAGTTTTAATAGCGGAATTTTATACAATGTTTCGCTTTCTTTTCAGCAGCAAAAGAAAAATGCAGAAACGTATAACTATAGAATTTTAGAAGAAGAAAAGTTTGATGTAGCAGAATTTGAATACGAATCGCGGAGCATATACTATTCCAAAGGGACGTTTAGTAATTTTTTAAATGAAAATGCCTTTGATTTTCAAGTTGGTTATGAGATTAGTCAAAATGAAGGGTATGCCTCTTCTATCTCTGGAGATTATGATGGAGAGAATATCCGTAGAAAAATAGGCTCTTATGATGTGTTTGCATCTGCAGAATACGTACCAAATAGTAGGCTTTCATTCCGACCAGGAGCTCGGGTTTTCTTTTCAAACAAATTTGATACGCAAACCGCTTTAGAATTGTCTTCTAAATACCTTTTTAAAAATAAGATGGAGGTTAGAGCGGTTGTAGGTACAGCGCCAAGAATGCCAAATTTTACAGAGCTGTATTCTTATTTCGTAGATGCCAATCATGATGTACGAGGTAATGAAGACTTAAAACCAGAAGAGGGGATTTCTGCTTTTATTCATGCTAAAAAAATCTTCGAGTTTCAGAATAATTTCAGCTTAAGGAGCAAATTATCTGTTGGATATATAGATGTAGACGACCGTATTGAACTCATCATTGTAAATAGTTCTCCTTTAGCATATCAGTATACTAATATTGACAAATATAAAACATGGAATGTATCGTTTTCTAATGGATTTATGTATCAAAATATTAGTGGAAATTTAGGAATTTCCTACTCGGGAGTTTCTAAAGTTTTAGAAGGGAGAAATTATGATGACGATTATTTAAAGGCATTACAGCTAAATGCAAGTTTGTCTTATAGTGTTCCTCAATGGAATACCACTTTTTCAACATATTTTAAACACAACGGACCCGAATATCAGTTTTTGCAAGATCAAGATGAAAATGGAGAAACGATATTAATTAGAGGAAAACAAGATGCGTATAGTTGGTGGGATGCGTCGATAAGAAAGGCATTTTACAACAACAAACTTCAGCTAACTCTTGGTGCAAGAAATTTATTAGATGTTACTAGGGTAAACAACACATCTGTGAGTGGCGGGGTGCATTCGGGACCTCCCTCTAATGTGCTCTTGGGGTACGGAAGATCCTACTTTATAAAACTATTATATAATTTAAATTTTAACTAGACAATCATGAAAAACAAGTTTTTAATCTTAAACCTCTTTGTTTTATTTATACTCGCATCCTGTAGTGATGACGATACTAAAACTACGCAAGAATTTGTAGTAGCTTTCGAAAATCCTTCGGTAAGTTTAACTACGGAAGAAGAAACAAAGGAAGTTAAGTTAGTGTTTTCTAGAAACGCAGCAGAAAACGGTACGGCTACAATTACCTACACAACGGTAAATGCAGAATATGGCACACATTTTACAACCAATCCAGCATCGGAAGAGGGTACTATTACAGTTCCTGTAACCGCTGGGAGTAATTCGGCGACTTTTACCCTTAATAAATTACAAAACCCAATTGAAGGAACCGAAATGTCGGTTACTTTTAAGTTAGCTTCTATTTCAAATCCAGAAAGTAGCATACAAGGAAATACTTCGTTAGCGGTTAGTTTTACAGAAAGCGCTGCTCTTGGTGGGGTAATTGCCCCAGAGACTGGTGGAGCAGATCAACCAAATCAAGTCTATATAGATTTAAGCTCACAAACACAAACAACTGCTAAGAGAGATACTTGGGAGTTAGGTTTTTATAGTGGGGAAAATTTTAGAGTAGTTTTAAATGGGTCACTTTTAATGGCTGCAACACCATTGGAAGCTACTGATATTGATGTGGTTAAAGAGGCTGATGTAGCTGATTTGAAAACTCAAGTGGCTGTTGGAACATTTAATCCTGAAAATACTAAATACATAGATGCTCCTTCGGGAAATATTCAAGAGACGGTTATTGCGGAGGTGTCTGAAAACGATTCTGATAACAAGGTGTATCTGGTAAATCTTGGTATTAATATTGGTGGAAGTATACATGTTCCAGGAGGTGCACGTGGTTGGAAAAAAATTAGAGTGCTACGTGAGGGAAATGATTATGTCTTGCAGTATGCAGATTTGGATGCTACTACTCATAAAGAAGTGGTGATAAATAAAGCTGAGGAATACAATTTTACGTTTTTTAGTTTTATTTCTGAAGGGGAAACTTCTGTAGAGCCAATGAAAGATAAGTGGGATTTAAATTATACAGTATTTACAAACATTATTCCAGGTTCGGGATCTTATGTTTACTCTGACTTTGTGGCTTCAAACTCTAAAGCAGGAGTGGAAGTATATCAAGTTTCTACCTCTGATTTTACCTACGAAGATTTCACAGCAGAAAATATTATTGAAGAAAACCTTTCGGTTGATCAAAGAGGTATTGGAGGTAATTGGAGAGTTTTATCTCAAACCTCCACTTCACTTAAAGATGATGTGTTTTTTGTTCTCAAAGACCCCGATGGAAATTATTATAAAATCCGTTTTACTGCTTTGTTAAGTGAAAGTGGAGAACGTGGATATCCTAAATTTGAATATAATTTGTTGTAAGATGAAAGCAGTTAGTATTTTATTCATAATCCTTCGATTGTTTTTAGGCGGACTCATGATTTATGGAGGAATTCATAAGTTTGAACAACCAAGTCCTACCCCAATTGAAGTGTTTCAGAAAGCCGAAAAATTCTCATCTCCAGAGAAGGAAAGTACCCTTCAAAAAATACTTTATATAAGTGGCGCAAAGCAAACAGGCTACTTTTGGCAGGTATTGAGAATTTGTGAGATTTTATTCGGACTCTTATTAATTATCCAAGGAACAAGTTTTATAGGAGCTATTTTTTTACTTCCTATAACCCTACATATTTTTCTGTTTCATTATTTTTTGGAAAGGGAAGAAACAGGAGAATTACTAAAAACCTTAGCCTTTTTTGCCATCAATCTTGCTTTAGTTCTTAAGGAATATAAAAAATGGAAACCTCTAGTTTGGATAAAACCAATTTAGAGAGAAGAAATTTAATTGACTTTTAGTCAGTTAGATAATTAGTTATTCATTAATTCATGTGGTTAGAGGCGCTTTTTAAAGAGAGCGCCTCTTTTTTTATTGAATATTAATATATTGCATAAAAAAACGAACGAATGTTAAAACATACCTTTCGCTATTTTTTAGTAGCTAGCTTCATCTTTTTTGTGTCTTGTGCTAAGGATGACGATTCACAGGAAACAAATAATCCCACAAAATCTGCTAATAGACAGGGTACAGGAGATTCAGCTAACGATTTTTTATCCGAAGATAATTTTACAGATTTAGTTATTGAAGTGGTGTATGTTGAAGGATTTGAGCCTTCGCAAAGCTCCTTAGATAATTTAGTTTCTTTTATCAATCAGCGTTGTTACAAATCTGGAGGTGTGGAAATAAATAAGCGTTCTATAGTTTCTCCTAATAAGGAATTATTTACCATTGAGGAGATAGATAGTATTGAGAAGGAAATAAGAACACACTATAATTCTGGAAGTAGATTAGCATTATTTGCTTTTTTTGTGGATGGAGAATACAAGGACAACGATGAGAATTCGGTAGTTCTAGGAGTGGCATATAGAAATACATCATTTGTTATTTTTGAAGAAACCATACAAAAGTTTAGTAATGATTTTACAGAACCTAGTCGTGTGCTATTGGAATCTACCGTTTATAGACATGAGTTTTCTCATCTTTTAGGGCTTGTAGATTTGGGTTCCGAAATGCAAACAGACCATCTTGATACAGAAAACGGACATCATTGTGATGTTGAAACTTGTTTGATGAATTACCGTGTGGAGTCTGGTATTAATGTAGGGGGAATGATTTCAGAAGAAAATATTCCCAAATTAGATAGTCAATGTTTAGCCGATCTTCGTGCCAATGGAGGAAGGTAGTTTCCTATAAATAGTTTAACTTTAAGCTATATTACAATTAGTGGATGGAAAAAGAAAATAATTTAGTTAAAGGTAATATTCTTAATTCACTTTTAGGATTGGCCTTTCCAATTATTATGGCTAATATACTACAAACTATGTATCAATTAATTGATACATTTTGGTTGGGGAGATTGGGGGCAAATGCAGTAGCAAGTGTAAGTTTAAGTTTTCCTATTTTGTTTTTAGTATTATCATTGGGAGGTGGATTAACACTTGGAGGTACGGTTATAGTATCTCAGCACAAGGGAGCAGGAGACCAAAAAATGGTAAATTATTCTGCTTCTCAAACTGTAATTGTAATTTTTTTTATTTCTATTTTCTTAGCCTTTTTAGGCTACTATTTAGCCGATCCACTTATGAGATTAGTGGGAGCAGGTCCAGAAATATTAAACGATTCTGTTACCTATTTTAAGGTTTCTTCATGGGGATTTATTTTTCTATTTATGTTTTTCGTATACCAATCGCTAATGCGTGGAATTGGTAATGTTTTAATTCCGATGTATATCGTTTTAGCTACCGTTATTCTTAACCTTATTTTGGATCCTCTGTTTATATTTGGTTACGGTTCTATCCCTGGTTATGGAGTTGCGGGTGCTGCTATTGCAAGTATAATTACACAAGGAATTTCTGCTATGGCAGGAATGTGGATTCTCTTCCGAGGAAAAAGGGGGATTAAAATTAAGTTTTCCCATATGAAATTCGATTTTAAATGGGTTAAAAACTTGTTTGTTATTGGAATTCCTTCCAGTTTAGATCAATCCAGTAGAGCAACTGCAATGACAGCAATGGTTATGCTAGTTACAAGTTTTAGTAGTGATGTGGTGGCTGCCTATGGAATTGGTGCTAGAATATTGAGTTTAGTAATTGTTCCCGCTTTGGGATTATCTATTGCAACCACTAGTTTGGTGGGGCAAAATATTGGAGCAGGGAGGATTGATAGAGCAGAAAAAGTAGGAGATTTAAGTGCGTTAATTGCCGCAATAGGACTTACTTTTCTAGGGATGTTGTTGTTCTTTTTTGCTGAACCCTTAACTCGATTTTTTGTTCCAGACGATGAAAATGTGATTCAAATAGGAGCTAAATTCATTAAAATAATGTCGCCTAGCTTTGGTCTGTTAGGAGTGCAACAAGTTTTAAATGGGGTATTTAATGGAGCTGGTTTTACTAAAGTTTCCATGTTAATTTCCATTATAGCTTTATGGGTGGTTCGGTTTCCTGTTGGCTTTATGTTATCCAATAAAACACCTTTGGATTATGAAGGGATTTGGTGGGCTTTTCCTATTTCCAACGCCCTCGCTGCAATTATAGCGTTTGTATATTATAAAAGAGGAGCGTGGAAATATAAAGATTCAATACTACAAATATAATTTGATGCCTTTTGTAGTCTAAAGAAGTAAAAAAGGCTAGAAATTGTAGTAGAAATAACTCAAATATTACAAAATATAACATTTCTGATAAACTATACACTAAGAAGTCTAAAATAAGCTTCCAACTTCTAATCCAAATTCTTAAATTTGCACTTCCCAAAGAATGAGGGGCTAAAAAGAAGGAAAACAATATGTTCGATAATTTAAGCGATAAGTTAGATAAGGCGTTTCATGTATTAAAAGGACATGGACAAATTACAGAGGTAAACGTAGCAGAAACACTTAAAGAAGTACGTCGTGCGTTGCTTGATGCCGATGTTAACTTTAAAACAGCTAAAGAGTTTACTAATACTGTAAAGGAAAAAGCTTTAGGGCAAGATGTATTAACTACATTGAAGCCAGGACAATTGATGGTGAAACTCGTTAAAGATGAGTTGATTGAGTTAATGGGAGGAGAAGCTGCTGGAGTTGACCTTTCTGGAAGTCCATCAGTTATTTTAATGGCAGGGTTACAAGGTTCGGGTAAAACTACCTTTTCTGGTAAACTAGCAAACTTTCTAAAAACTAAAAAAACTAAGAAACCTCTTTTAGTAGCTTGTGATGTGTATCGTCCTGCTGCGATTGATCAGCTTCATGTTGTAGGAGATCAAATAGGAGTGGAAGTTTTTTCTGATAAAGGAAATTCAGATCCTGTTGCAATTGCAAAAGCAGGGATTGAGCATGCTAAAGCAAATGGACATAATGTAGTTATTGTCGATACCGCTGGACGTTTGGCAGTAGATGAGGAAATGATGAATGAAATTTCTAATATTCACACTGCAATTACACCAAATGAAACTTTATTTGTGGTAGATTCTATGACGGGGCAAGATGCTGTAAATACTGCAAAAGCATTTAACGATGTATTGGATTTTAATGGGGTAATTCTTACCAAATTAGATGGTGATACTCGTGGTGGAGCAGCGTTGTCAATTAAATCTGTTGTTAATAAGCCAATTAAATTTATTGGTACAGGGGAGAAGATGGATGCAATAGATGTTTTCTATCCTTCTCGTATGGCAGATCGAATCCTTGGAATGGGAGATGTGGTTTCTTTAGTTGAAAGAGCTCAAGAGCAATATGACGAAGAAGAGGCTAGAAAACTTCATAAAAAAATTGCTAAAAATCAGTTTGGTTTTGATGACTTCCTAAGTCAGATTCAACAAATAAAAAAGATGGGAAGCATGAAGGATTTACTAGGAATGATTCCTGGTGCCGGAAAAGCTTTAAAAGGAATGGATATAGATGACGACGCTTTTAAGGGAGTGGAAGCCATTATACATTCTATGACTCCAAGTGAGCGTTCTAATCCTTCTCTTTTAAACGGAAGTAGAAAAAAACGTATTGCCAAAGGGAGTGGAACATCTATTCAAGAAGTGAATCAGTTGTTGAAGCAATTCAATCAAATGAGTAAAATGATGAAGATGATGCAAGGCGGTGGTGGCCGTAAGATGATGCAGATGATGCAAGGAATGAAATAGATTGTTTGTATCTGAAGCTTTAAACTTTAAAGCTTTTATGGCAACAATTAAGTATTTTGAAGGCTTGAAATTTTCAAAGTAGAGACCTTAAATCTTGAACCAAATAATAAAATAAATAATGGAAATTTTAGACGGGAAAAAAATATCCAACCAAATAAAAGACGAAATAGCTGTTGAGGTTGATAAAATAAAAAAGAAAGGGGAAAAAGTTCCTCATTTAGCTGCTATTATTGTTGGGAATGATGGTGCTAGTCTTACGTATGTAGGAAGTAAAGTAAAAGCTTGTGAGCGTGTTGGATTTGAGTCTACATTAGTAAAAATGCCAAGCACAACAAGTGAGTTGGAATTGCTTAAAAAAATTGAAGAGCTTAATAAAGATGAAAATATAGACGGATTTATTGTACAGCTTCCTCTTCCAGAGCAAATTAACGAGCAAAAAGTACTAATGGCTGTAGATCCAGATAAAGATGTAGATGGTTTTCATCCAATGAATTTTGGTAAAATGGCTCTGGATATGAGTACTTTTATCCCAGCTACTCCTTTTGGAATTTTAGAGCTTCTAGAAAGATATAATGTAGAAACTAAAGGAAAACATACGGTAGTTATTGGTCGTTCTCATATTGTTGGACGCCCAATGAGTATTTTAATGGGGAGAAAAGGGTTCCCTGGAAATTCTACAGTTACTTTAACTCACAGTCATACTAAAAATATAACGCAAATAACGTCTCAAGCAGATATTATCATTACTGCTTTAGGACAACCAAATTATTTAAAAGCAGAAATGGTAAAAGATGATGTAGTTGTAATTGACGTTGGAATTACCCGTGTTCCAGATGAAGATGCGCCTCGTGGATATAAAATTACAGGAGATGTAGATTTTGAAAATGTTAGTAAAAAAGCAAGTTACATTACTCCAGTGCCAGGTGGTGTTGGGCCGATGACTATTGCAATGCTATTGAAAAATACATTGTTAGCGCGTGAGCGCCATAGAGCTAGAAACTAATTGGGTGTAAAATAATAATAAGAGCCTTGAATCCTTCATTGAGGGGTTTTACCCCAGAGTCTGTTCTGAGTATATCAAAGTGTTCTACGTAGAAATGGATTAAATTATTATCCTTTGAATACCTCGTAGGCTTGCCTCGAGGTAGTTTATTTATAAATCAGGGCTCTTTTTTGTTTCCTTTTTTCCGTATTCATTTTTATAAATCTTCACCAGTAGTAAAAATAAACTTACTAATAAAGGTCCAAAAATCAATCCTATAAATCCGAATAGAGGAACTCCAATAACTACCCCAATTAGGGTTATTAATGGATGTAGATTGGCTAGTTTGTTTTGAACAATTATTCTGAAAACATTGTCAGTAGATCCAACTACTACAGCTCCATATATTAACAATCCAATTGCTTGCCAACTCTCCCCTTGAGAGAAAAGCAAAAGAGTTACTGGAAGAATTCCTAAGGCGGTTCCTACAAAAGGAATCATGGAACCTACAACAGTAATTACAAACCAAAACAAAGGATTTTCAACACCAAAAATATAATAACCAATTAAGGCTACAATTCCTTGCATTATGGCTACTAAAGGAATCCCAATAGCGTTAGATTTTACAATGTCGTTACTCTCTTTAGAAATAGCTTTAATATTATCATCATTTAAAGGAATATAAGCTAGTATCATTTTTTGTAGATTCTTTGTATTTATCAGCATAAAGTATAATAAAAAATACATAATCCCGAAGGCAATAACAGTATCAAAAGTAGTGCCCGCCAAGCCTTGTATTTGCTCTGATACCCATCCAGAAACATCTTTTGCATTTACTTGAGAAAGTATATCAACCCCAACGTAGTCTTCTATTTGCCCTAGTTTTGACTTTACAATGGTGGTAAGTTCTTCGGAGTTTTGTACTGCCTTTTGTATTTTAGAAGAAAGTAATAAAATGATAAGTGTTACTGGAATGATGATGATAAAGATTGACAAAACAATAATTATAGTGGCTGCCAGCCAAGGCTTTAATCCTTTGTTTAAAAGCTTACTCATAAAGTTTTTAAACAGTACATATACCGTAATTGCTCCAAGTATTCCAGAGAGATAAGGAGTCATTTCTTTAGTAATAAGATAGCCGAGAGCAATAATTGCAAACAGCATAAATAATTGGCGTATTAACGCAGGACTCAAACGATCTTTACTCATATCTTAAGGTTGGCTTTAGTTTTAAAGTTACTTAAAGTTATGATATAAGTTGTTAATGTAGATATAAATTTCCTTTCTGAAAGAGATTTGAATACTTTGTAACTTGTTATAAGGTTGGCTAAACTTGCCTGTTAAAATACTTCTAGAACCCCTGCTAAAGCCCTCTGTTCTTGTTTTGAGGAGGACTATTTAATCTTTATTCTTAACAGATATGAAGTCTTTAACTTGAACTCGTGTTTTAGGAAAGCTTTCAGGATAATTTGTTTGGATATATGTTATTAATTTTTCTCTTACAAATACCCGTAAATCCCATGCTTTTGGGGAACTACTGGCACTCATGAGGGCTCTTATTTCTACGTAGTTTTCTTTTGCGTCTGTAACTTGAAGTACGTTTGCTTTTCCGTCCCATAAATTGGTGCTATTGAGTAAGCGGGTAAGTTCGTCTCGTAACTTGTCAAAAGGAACGTTGTAATCGGTATAAATAAAGACGGTGCCAAGGATGTCGGAGTTATTCCGGGTCCAATTCTGAAAAGGTTTTTCGATAAAATAGGTGGTTGGGAGTATCAATCGGCGTTTATCCCAGATTCTTACAACTACAAATGTTAACGAAATTTCTTCTACCCATCCCCATTCTCCTTCTACAACTAAAACATCGTCTAAACGAATAGGTTGTGAAATTGCTATTTGAAGTCCCGCAAGAATGGTTCCAATTACTTTTTGAGCAGCTAAACCTAAAATAATACCGGCAATACCAGCAGAGGCAAATAAGCTTAGTCCTATTTTTCGGACGCTTTCAAAAAGCATTAAAGTAACTGCCACCGCAATAATAATGATGATAAATATTATAATTCGCTCTAAAATATTAAACTGTGTATAGAGTTTTCTAGCGTTGAGGTTGTTTTCACTATTAATATCATATCTACGTAAGTATCTTGCTTTTAAGACTCTTAAAATAACTATGAGAGTCCAGGCTACACTAATTATTAAAAGTATGGAGCTTAGCTTTCCTACAATTAGAGAAGTTTCTTCGTTAAAATTTAAAAAGGTGTTTGCACCCGATTTAAAAAATATGGAGAGTGCAAATAGTAAGATTGGTGTAATGAATCGTTTTAACTGCTTCATCTGAGTTGGTTTTCATTCAAAATATAAAAACTTTTTTTAATAATCCATTCATTAACAAGCTTATAACCTAAAACGTTGTAGTTTTTATTCCTATTTAAGGAAGGAGAAATGATAAGAAATAAGTAACTTGATGTTAATTATAGAAGAACTTACATACTATGAAGGAAAAAGAGACTAATGAAATTGTAAATCCAGAAGTGCAGCTAGAGATAGATTCGATGGTTGAAGAATATGAAATTGAGCTGCGGAAAGAACTAGACTTATCTAAAGCAAATTCATATAAAGAAATAGAAAGAAAAAAACGGACTTTTAAAGCACGAATTATTGAAAATGAATTGGAAGATATCCGAAGAGATGTTAAAGAAATTAGAGATGAGGAGAAGTCTATAATTGGAATTAATTTCTGGATTAGCCTTTTTGTTACAGTCTTAGTAATGATTTTTGCATTTAGTGCTGGAGAGGATCTTGCAGATTTTGCTCAATGGATAGCTGGTTTTGTAACTAAATATTTAAATTGGTTTTATGTGTTAGTTGCTTCTGGATTCTTAATTTTTCTATTGTTTTTGGCTTCTGGAAGGTTTGGTTCTGTTGTGCTAGGACATCCAGATGAGCGCCCAGAGTTTTCTAACTTTTCGTGGTACTCTATGCTATTTTCTGCAGGAATGGGGGTTGGAATATTATTTTACGGGAGCGCAGAGCCTATGAGTCATTTTTTAAATTCTCCTGTAGATCCTTCAGGAAGTGCAGCCGCAGCTACATCTGCAATGACGTATTCTGCATTTCATTGGGGACTTCATGCGTGGGGTATTTATACCGTTTGCGCTGTAGGAATTGCCTATTATGGATTTAGAAAACGAAAGCGTTATTTGGTCTCCTCGAGTATTTTAAATTTTACTTCTAATAAAAAATTACAAACAGTTGTAAAATCTACGACCGATTTAATATCTATTCTTGCAGTTATTTTCGGGGTAAGTACCTCGTTAGGGGTGGGGGTTTTGCAAATAAGCAAAGGATTAAATCATGTGTTTGACATGGGAACTTCCAATTTTATGGGGTATGCTGTTATTATTTCAATTATTACATTAGTTTTTATTATTTCGTCTTCCACAGGTTTAAAAAAAGGAATTAGAATCTTATCTAATTTGAATATGATTATTGCCATTCTTTTATTGTTATTTGTTTTTATAGTTGGGAATACATTATTCGATTTGAAAGTTTTTGTTAACTCTATTGGTCAGTATCTTCAGGAGTTACCAGCGTTGAGTTTTAGATTAAATCCATATGATGCTAATTACGAAAATTGGATGGGAGACTGGACGCTTAGTTACTTTACATGGTGGATTGCATGGGCTCCTTTTGTAGGTATTTTTATTGCGAGAATTTCTAAAGGAAGAACAGTAAGAGAGCTTATTGTAGGGTGCTTATTAGTGCCTGCAATTTTTAGTTTGTTTTGGTTTTCTGTTTTTGGAGGAACCGCTATTCATCTAGAAATGATTGATAAAATTCCAATAGGAGGAGCGATGTTGAAAGAGATTAGTGTAGGGACATTTTTATTGTTTGAACAACTTCCGTTGTCAAGTGTAACTTCAGTGACAGCCTTATTTTTATTGTTTACATTTTTGGTTACATCTGCCGATTCTGCAACTTTTGTAATTAGTATGATGACATCGGAAGGCGACTTAGATCCCACCATGCGCATGAAAATTACATGGGGAATTGTCTTGGGAGTATTGAGCTTGGTTCTTTTAGCTGGTGGTGGAATTAAAGCTTTGCAAGCAGCTACTTTAATATTTGCTTTTCCGTTTTCATTTGTATTGATAATGATTGCACGGTCTCTTTATTTTAGATTGTCCATACAGGTGAAGAAAAAACGATCTTAACGTTGAAGTTTTATAGCAATTAAAATAATTTATACTGAAGTTGGTCTGCCCACATATAAAAAAAGTGGCTTTTTAAAAAGTATCTAAACTCTAAATGTCATCCTGAGTATGTCGAAGGATTCTTTTGGAGTGTTAATTGTTAAAACTTCAACAAGCTTTTACAACTTCAAATTACTTTTTAAAAAGCCACTATTTTATAAAACAGAAGAATTAAAAAACTACTGATTCATAGTCATTAAAAATTCTTCATTATTTTTTGTCATTTTTATACGTTGCTCCATAAATTCCATGGCTTCAATAGGATTCATATCTGATAAATACTTGCGTAAAATCCAAATACGTTGAATCGAATTTTCATCTAATAACAAGTCATCACGGCGCGTAGAAGAAGAAATAAGATCGATAGCAGGGAAAATACGTTTGTTAGAGATACGTCTATCCAATTGTAGCTCCATGTTTCCAGTTCCTTTAAATTCTTCAAAGATAACTTCATCCATTTTAGAACCTGTATCTGTAAGTGCAGTAGCAATAATTGTAAGAGATCCACCTCCTTCAATATTTCTTGCAGCACCAAAGAATCTTTTTGGTTTGTGTAACGCATTGGCATCTACACCGCCACTAAGTACTTTACCACTAGCAGGTTGTACGGTATTGTAAGCACGTGCTAAACGTGTAATAGAATCTAAAAGAATAACTACATCATGACCGCATTCTACCAAGCGTTTTGCTTTTTCTAATACAATATTAGCCACTTTTACGTGTCTGTCTGCTGGTTCATCAAAAGTAGAAGCAATAACTTCTCCACGTACATGGCGTTGCATATCTGTAACCTCCTCTGGACGTTCATCAATCAATAAAATTAATTGATACACTTCAGGATGATTAGCGGCAATGGCATTTGCAATGTCTTTTAATAACATTGTTTTACCAGTTTTAGGTTGCGAAACTATCATTCCACGTTGTCCTTTTCCAATAGGAGAGAATAAGTCTACAATACGTGTAGACATAGTACTTTGTCTTTCTGCTAATCTAAATTTTTCCGTAGGAAATAATGGTGTTAAGTGTTCAAAAGAAACACGATCTCTAACCACTTGAGGGTCTAAACCATTAATAAGATTAACCTTTATAAGTGGGAAGTATTTTTCTCCTTCTTTTGGAGGACGTACAGTTCCTTTAACAGTATCACCAGTTTTTAATCCGAATAAACGAATTTGAGATTGAGATACATAAATATCATCTGGAGACGACAAGTAGTTGTAATCACTACTTCTTAAAAAGCCATATCCGTCTTGCATGATGTCTAAAACACCTTCACTCTCTACAATTCCATCAAATTCAAAATCAGGATCTCTATAGCGACTTTTCTTTTCCTTGTCATAATTATCTTTATCCTTTGGAGGATTGTTGTTTTTATTATGATGAGGTTTGTTGTTACGCTGTTGCGGATTATTATTATTATTATTATCCTTACGCGCTTTAGGATTCTTATTATCGTTATTATTGTTTTTTGGAGCATTGGTGTGCTTCCTTGAATCCTCTGTTTTAGCCTCTTCTTTTACAGGAGCTTTCTCTTTTGGAGTAGCTGCTTTTGTATTAGAAGGCTCATTTTTTTTAATTTCAGAGTTAGAATCCGAAGTTTTTTGAGGTGTATTTTGAGTTTCTTTTTGAGGAGCGTTAGAAGGTTTCTTTGTAGTTCGGGTTCTTTTTCTTGGGGTAGAAGTTGGTGCAGTTTTGTTACTCTCCTCAGGAGTATTCTTGGCTTGTGCCTTTTCTTTTGCTACTGCCTCTGGACTTGCTGCTTGTACATCTAAGATTTGATATACTAAATCGTTCTTCTTAAGAGATTTGTATTTAGGAATACCAGCCACTTTGGCAATCTCATGCAACTCAGCAAGTTTTTTTGCTTTTAAATCTGAAATTTCAAACATTGATTAAATAAATAATTTATTATTGGTTTGAGGTGAAAATGATTGTTTTCTTGAAAATAATTATAGAAGTTCAAATTGGAACGTAGTAAAGTACTCGTTTCGAATTGACTACGCAATATTACAAATTTATTTTAATAAACAAGCATATTTTTTCGAAAAGAACGTTATTTTTGCCTAACAAATAAGAAAACGTGTTACAACGCATACAGAGCATATATTTATTTTTAGTAGTTATAATCAGTGGGGTTTTGCCTTTCTGGGTGTATTTATGGACAGATAATGCAGGTGAAGCAGTCTATGCAGAGAGCGATATTTTATATTCTGCTTTATTTATTGCTTCGGCCATTTTAGCATTTATTACTATTTTCTTATTCAAAAAACGAAAAAATCAATTTGTCTTGAATAGATTGAACATGATACTTAATCTTTTTTTACTAGGATTTTTCGTTTATCGATCACTAGTGTTATCCGGAGAAACTAATGTTTCGGAGAAGGGTATTGGGATGCTTCTTCCTATTATTTCTATCGTTTTTTTAGTGTTGGCAAATAGAGCCATTAAAAAGGACGAAGATCTTGTAAAATCTGTAGATCGGTTACGATAAACCTAACATCTTAGTATATTAGTGCGTCAAGCCCAGATGAAGATCTGGGCTTTTTTTTTCTCGTTTTTCTTCATTTATAATTAGTAGTTCCATTTTAGTTTAATCCCTTATTGAGAGTTTTATTGCCTCAGAGCTTGTTCTGAGTATATCAAAGGGCTCTATGTAGGAGTGGATTAAATTATTTTCCTTTGAATTCCTCGTAGACTTGCCTCGAGGGAGTTGATTTTTTTTGAAGTGCCTAAGCATAAATTGGGGTGTACTAAATACACCACACTATAAATGCTGTTTACAACATTTAGTTTTCTTTTAAAATCAATATAAGTAGTTTAGCTAGCAATGTAAATACATCTTGTAATTCCCCCTAAACCTATTAAAATGCCTTTTAAACTAGTGCGTAATAAGTTTCGTTTTTCAATTGTAAAACTTGTTATTCTTCTTTGTGTACTGAGTGTTATAAACTCCATATACAGTTTTTCAAAAAAATATTTTCATACTAAAAAATACATTTCCACAGAGGTTCTTGTAGATACAGATGGAGATGGTTTAACAGATGATATTGATAAAGATGATGATAATGATGGAATTCCAGATCTTATGGAAGATGAATGCGAATTTTCTGAAAGTTATGCTACCCCTCCACCTTCAGTTATTTCCGACAATAGTGTAACTGCTATTTATTCTGATTTTAAGGGGTATTGGAGTTCCAAAACAAGTAGTGTTAATCCAACTGCTTTTGATGGTCATTCTACACTTTTAGCTTTTGAATCGATGGGGAAAACATATGCTACAGGGGTTGTAAATTCTAGAATGATAGATATTGATAATAATGGTAGATACGACGGGATAGATACAGATGGAGACGGGGTAAAGGATGTCAATATAGAGGAAACAACTTGGGTTGCAGTTAAACCAGTAACAAGAATTACCAAAGGAATTCGTTTAGAAGCTAGAGCCTTAGATGGGAATTTAACAAATGCATCGGGGCCATTATTAACCTCTGGTGGGATTCCTTTTAATCCTTATTTATATGAAGGAGAAAGAGGTTTGGACATGGCATATACTATTGCTAATATAGGAAATACTTGGTCTTTTAGGTTAGGAGGAAGTACTGCTGCTGCATATAATGATGGGGTTATGGATATTCTATTAACCCAAGGAGCTAAATTAACAGCAGGATCTAATTATAACCGACTAAATTTATTGGATGCTAATGGAAATTATCTTGGAAATGGGTTGGAGATTATTTGGGATAATATTCCTATTGTTGGAGAATCAATAGTAGATCAATACAATCCAGATGATAGTAAACATGCAGCCAATGAACGTAAGGGATTACGCTTTGCAGCTGTAGAATTATCTGAGTTTAATCTTACATCAGCAGAAATAAGTAAAGCAGTTGCATTTAGGTTAGAAATATCGAGTGGTGCAGATCCTGTTTTCTTTGCGGTTAATGAAAGTAGTTTTACGCCAGGTTGCGTTTCTGTTGATACAGATGGTGATGGGATTCCAAATAGCTTGGATTTAGATAGTGATAATGATGGAATATTTGATGCTGTGGAAGCAGGTCATGGAAAAAGTATAGATTCTGAAGGAAAAGTTATTGGAGCTGTAGGTGCAGATGGAATTCCAAATAGCGTACAGGCAACTGGGCAATTTGATAGTGGAAATATTAATTACAGCATAGCAGATTCTAATGAAGATAATGTGCTCGATTATATGTCGCTCGACAGCGATTCGGATGGTTGTAATGATGTTATAGAAGCTGGATTTTTAGATGAAGATAACGATGGGATTTTAGGAAAGACCCCAGTTTCTGTAAACTCCTTAGGGATTATAATTGAGCAAGGAGGTTATACAACCCCAAGAGATGGCGATGCAGATGGGGTGTTTGATTTCAGAAAAAAAAGTAGCCAGCCTACTATTTCATTTAAGCTCCAAAATAAGACGCTGTTTGATGGCCATGCTTCAAATATTACGATTCTAGCAGACAATGTAACCAATTACCGTTGGCAGTTAAGTACAGATGCTGGTAATAGTTTTGTAGACCTTGTAGATAACGATGTATATGCGGGAGTGAATTCTAAGACCCTTACTATTAAAAAAGCAGAGTTTTCTATGGAAGGTTATAGATATAGAGTTTTACTAGAAAATACGGGTTATTTATGTAGTCCTTACAATTCTTCAACAGAAGTGACAGTTAAAGTGAGGGTTAAAACTGTAATTATGAATAGGAATAGAGCCTATCGTGTGATTAAGTAAATACCATATTTAACTCACGTTATTTACTTAATCACAGTTATTGACTTTTTCTTTGCGTTTATATGTTTTTTGCTATTCTTTTTATGCTCAATAAACTATTAAGATAGTTTACTTATACTCCGAAACAAAATGAAGTATTACATTCGGATACTTTTGTTGAGTCATTTGTATTGAAAAAGAAGAATCTGCTAAGAAAACCAATTGTCCTTGTTTATCCTTGGCTAGGAATTTTTGTTTTACACGCTTAAATTCTTTGAATTCTTCACTATTAGCATCTTTAGGTTCTACCCAGCAAGCTTTGTGTACTGGTAAGTTTTCATAAGTACATTTTGCTCCATATTCATGCTCCAATCGGTATTGAATAACCTCATATTGTAGGGCTCCAACAGTACCAATAATTTTTCGATTATTCATTTCTAAAGTGAATAACTGAGCAACCCCTTCATCCATTAACTGACTAATTCCTTTGTCTAGTTGTTTAGCCTTCATTGGGTCTGCATTATTAATATAGCGGAAGTGTTCAGGAGAAAAACTAGGTACGCCTTTAAAGTTGAGCGCTTCCCCTTGCGTTAAAGTGTCACCAATTTTAAAATTCCCTGTATCGTGTAACCCAACAATATCTCCAGCATAAGAAATATCTACAATCTCTTTCTTTTCAGCAAAAAAGGCATTAGGACTAGAGAATTTTAATTTTTTATTATTTCTAACATGTAAGTATGGCGTATTTCTTTCAAAAGTACCAGAAACTATTTTTATAAAAGCCAATCGATCTCGGTGTTTAGGATCCATATTAGCATGGATTTTAAAAACAAAACCAGAAAATTCTTTTTCATTAGGATCAACCAAGCGTTCTTCTGCTTTTTTTGGAAGCGGTGTAGGGGCAATATCAACAAAGCAATCTAAGAGTTCTCTAACTCCAAAATTATTTAAAGCAGAGCCAAAAAACACAGGTTGTAAATCGCCTTTTAAATATTCTTCACGGTTAAAATCTGGATATACCTCATAAACCAATTCTAGGTTTTCTCGTAAATCTTTAGCAGATTTTTCGCCAATTATTTTATCTAAATCGGGGTTAGTAACATCATCAAAAGCAATGGTTTCTTCGATGTTCTTTTTACTGTCGCCACTAAAAAGATTGATGTTTTTTTCCCAAACATTATAAATTCCTTTAAAATCGTATCCCATTCCGATAGGAAAACTAAGCGGAGTAACTTTTAAATTAAGTTTTTGTTCTACTTCATCTAAAAGATCAAAGGCATCCTTTCCTTCACGGTCTAATTTGTTTATAAAAACAATCATTGGAATGTTGCGCATGCGGCAAACTTCAACCAATTTCTCGGTTTGTTCCTCCACCCCTTTAGCAACATCTATTACTACAATAACACTGTCTACTGCGGTAAGCGTTCTAAAAGTATCTTCAGCAAAATCCTTATGTCCAGGGGTGTCAAGAATATTAATTTTTTTATTCTGATAGTTAAAAGCTAATACAGAAGTAGCTACAGAAATCCCTCTCTGGCGCTCAATCTCCATAAAATCGCTTGTAGCTCCTTTTTTTATTTTATTGCTTTTAACAGCCCCAGCTTCTTGAATAGCGCCACCAAAAAGCAAAAGCTTTTCGGTTAATGTTGTTTTACCAGCATCTGGGTGAGAAATAATCCCAAATGTTCTCCTTCTTTTAATTTCTTCTTCTAAACGCATGCTTACCTTTTTTTAAGGACTGCAAAAATAAATTAATAAAGATCAAATGCCACTATTTAGTTCAATATTTTATAAATGAATGTTTTAAGACTAAAACGTTTAACTAAAACAATAGAATATAGGTGATTATAACCTTTATGTATTTCATCGATAGATTAGTGTGTATAGTCTTTTTTATTTTCAATATAGTATGCAAGCATAATATATTTGTAGGGTGATTTTCGCTTTAACAAAATATTAACAAGAACCAAATTAGAAAAATTACTTGAATTGTTTCAAAATATTAAATTAACCTACACCCCTCAATCCTAATGAATAAACTTTGTTTTTTAGTATACTTACTTTTGTTTCCAATCCTTATTTACGGCCAAACTCCGCCATGCTCTGGGGTGTTGGATTATGAATTTTATGAAGGTGTCCCTTCTGGGAATACAGTAGATAATATTCCTACTTCTGGTTCATTAGGAATGGGGCAGATAGGAAACTTTGACGTTGGAGCTCTTCAGAACACTATAGACCCTGGTGATGCAGATACATATTCCATACGTTACCGAGGATATATTAATATTACTACGGCTGGTAATTACACTTTTTATACTACTTCCGATGATGGTTCTAAACTATATATAAATGGCACTCAAGTTGTAAGTAATGATGGGAATCATGGGAGTCAAGAGCGGTCAGGTGGAGTTTGGTTACCGTCTGGGAAACATTCGATACAAATATTATTTTATGAAAATGGAGGAAGCAGTAATCTTTCTGTTTCTTATGCTGGTCCAAGTATAAATAAAAGACCATTACCTTTTTCAATACTTTCTGGTTTATGTAACGATTTGGACAAAGATGGCGTGAAAGATAATACAGATAAGGATGTAGATGGAGATGGAATATTAAATGATGTAGAGTGTAAATCTGTAGGATATGTTCAAGAGGCTAAGAATATCCAATACTTTTACAATGTTGCTAACGTTGAAGGATTTCCAGGAACAACATATGCAAATAATGCTGTAGGTAATTATGAAGGGCAGTCTAATCTTTTCCTGAAATTCCCTCAAGTATTGCCAATAGGTTCAACAATATCATTAGTTGTAGAAGCTGATCCTTCAGTTAGTGGTTCTGATTTTAATATAGAAAAAACCAACTCAACTGGAGTAAGTAACGAGGGGTATGTAGGTCAAGGAGTAGCAAGGCCAACCAAATCAACATTAAATATAGTTACAAAATCTTCTTTACAATATGTAAAAATTATAGCTTACCAAATTGGATTTAGAATTTATGGTGCAACTTATACTTTGCCAAGTAACGATTGTTCCACAGTAGACACAGATAATGATGGGATTCCCGATTATAAAGATCTTGATAGTGATGGTGATGGAATTCCTGATAATGTAGAAGCTCAAACCACCTTAGGTTATATTGCACCTTCTGGAAACAGAACAAACGGGGTGGATAATGCATATGGAGCGAATGGAATTATTCCTGTAGATACTGATGGTGATGGAACTCCAGATTTTTTAGATATTAATAGTGATGATCAAGGCAATAATGATGCCCTTGAAGCTGGATTAACACTTAGTAATGCAGATAGTGATAATGATGGTTTAGATAATAGTACAGATACATCCGTTGGATATGCAGATCCTGGTGGAACAATAGATAACCCTTTAACAGGGGCTGTAGTTTTGCCAGATATGGATTCGGATGTTAATTCTGGAGGGGATGTTGATTTTAGAGATGCTAATGATGGAATTGATAACAATCCGCCAGAAATTAATGCGGTTGGAAATCTTATTCATTGTATAGGTGGTTCTACCCCAATAGTGGAGAGCGTTAGTATAACCGACGATCAAGACAGTCTCGAAAAGGTATTTATTCAAATTTCAGAAAATTATGATGATGGAGATTTATTGAGTTATAATAATTCGATTACTGGAATTACTTCAAGTTGGAATCCAACAGAAGGGAAGCTTACTCTTACAGGTCCTGCTACACTTGAAGCTTTTGAGCAAGCAGTTTTAGCGGTTCGTTATAGTTCTACTGCGGTTTTAAATGATGCTACTAAAGATATTTCCATTGTTTTATCGGAATTAAATTTCTTAGAATCTTCTGGTCATTACTATGAATATATCCCTTCTGAAGGAATTACATGGACAGTAGCTAAAGCAGCAGCCGAAGCCAGAAATTTTTATGGCGTACAAGGATATTTAGCTACTATAACTTCAGCAGATGAAGCTGCTTTATTAGGCGAGCAATCGCCAGGGGCTGGCTGGATTGGAGCAAGTGATGCTGCTGTTGAAGGGGAATGGAAATGGGTAACTGGACCAGAAGCTGGTCAGCAATTTTGGCAGGGTACTGGAGGAGGAACTGTAGTAAATGGAATGTATGCTAATTGGAATACCGGAGAGCCAAACCAATCGGGAGATGAAGATTATGCGCATATCAACGCCCCAGGAACTGGTTTTGATGGTTCATGGAATGACCTCTCAAATACTGGAGCTACTAGTGGAGCATACCAACCTAAAGGATATTTGGTTGAGTATGGGGGACTTAATTCAGGGGAAACTTTTCCTGATGTTTCGGCCGTTACAAAAATTACTCCATTTGTAATTAACGAAGGAAATCAACCTGAGGATCAAACGGTATTTGTGGGGAATAATGCTAGTTTTTCGGTTACTGCTAAAAACGTAAACACCTATCAATGGCAAGAAAGTACAGATGGAGGTACTACTTTCTCAGATATTACAGATGCTATAAATTATAGTGGATACACTACAGCGAGTTTAGAAGTGTTAAATCCAGAAATCGAAAAAGAAGGATATGTATACAGATTAGTAATTAATAACACAGAAGGTGGATGTGAGTATGTTTCTGAAAATGCAAAATTATTTGTTCGTGTTCAAACAGTCATAACAAATAGAAATAAAACCTACCGTGTAAACAAAAATTAATGTAGTTAATCTGTAAAAAATACTGTTAATCGACCATACAACATAATAGCTTTATTACACATCATTTTTTTTATTAAGCTTTTGTTTTACAGTAGTTTTGAAGATTGAAAATAAAAAGAAAACCTATTTCAAACCTCATATAAAAATGAAAACCAACTACTCTCAAATAAATGAGTTTTACATCTTAAAGATCTAATTTTTTTAGAAAGGATGTAGCTAAAAAATACACCAAAATTTATTAAATAAAATTTAATGTTGTTTAGACAGCAGTGGAATTTGCTGTTTAAATTTTAAGATAATTATTGTTAAGAAATTAAATTAAGAATGAAAAACGGAATTATAATTATTGTATTGCTTATTTCTGGGTTTGCGTTTTCTCAAACAACCATAAACCTTGAAAATCAATGTAATTGTGAGGTAATTAAAGGTACGGATGTAACAGCACCTGGAGTTACCTTCTATCCAGCAGATCTTGGAGATATTTATATAAATACCGATACTGGAATTTTATATTTCTGGGATGGAGATTCTTGGGAATTAACATCTGGGAATATAGTAACAAACAAAGAATTTGAAGTAGATACAGAGAACAAGCAATTAGTTATTACCGATAGTGATGGAGGACAAGTTCATGTATCTTTTGATGAAATTGCTGATGCAATAGATAAGGATGAGCAAGATTTAGCAAATGTATTAGGAGAAGGAGCAGATGCAAATGGAATTGTGATTACTAATTTAGGAATTCCAACAGCAAATCAAGATGCAGCAACGAAGAGTTATGTGGATGGAGCAATTACAGCATCAAATCAAACAATTGTAAGTGGCGATGATGATAATGATGTAGAAGTAGGATCAGATGGGGGTGCATTTTATGATGATGCAGTTTTGCAGTCAGGAGTTGCAGCTAATACAACAAAT